>CAYXDZ010000165.1:0-7499 GCA_964463815.1 uncultured Verrucomicrobiota bacterium
CCACCTTCAGGGAGTGGTCGCGGAGAGTGCCGGCGCGGTTTCAACCGCAGTTGGTTCCACCGGCCCCAGCAGCTCGATGTCCTGACGCAATGTCGCGAGCGCGTTCAGTTGTTGTAGCGCCGCCTGCGCGGCCATCTCCTGCCGCCGGGCGAGGCGCGGTCGGTCGGCTTCCTGCCGGCGGGCCAGTTCGCGGTCCGTCAGATATTTTTCCAGTGCGAGCCGGTAGTCCCCCACCAACGGGGCCACCCGGGGCGCGGCGCGCAGTTCGAGGTTGAACAAGCCGCTGATGACCCGGGCCAGCATCGTCTGTTGCCGCGTGAATTCCATGGAAGTGATGATGGTTGCCAGGTCGATTTCTTCCCGGACCACTTCGCTGTCCTCCGACGCCCGCCACTGGATTGGCACGACGAGTGCCGTGTCGAGCCGGCGGAGACTTTCGGCGAACGTCCACTTTTCATGAGCCCCGCGTCCGCCGAGGTAGAGCGAGTTGATGGCCCACCACTTTTCCGCATCGAGCAGGGAGGGAAAGTGCCGCTCGAAACCCTTGAGGAAGGCGAACTGCCAGTTTTGAAAATGCGGCAGATTGCGAATCACCTGGCCGAGGCAGCGCCCGCCATCCTTGAGGCCGAGTAGTTCGAGCGTGAACGCGTGGGCGGTCAACTGATACGCGCGTTCGACCTCGGGCTTGCGTTCGAGCAGGCCCGGCCAGCTCAGTTGCTCCAGCGTGAGGCATGATCCCGGGGTGATTGTTTCCGCCAGTTGCCGGGCTTCCTCGATGGGTGATTGAAAGACGTTGACCGGTTGATGCGGCTCGAAGACGGCCGCCTTGGCGGTGCGCGCGGTGAGGTGCGCGATGAGCCCCTCGCTCAACCACAGGGGAATCTCGCAGCCGGCCGGCCCGGCCCCGCGCTGGGCCGCTTCAAAAATCAGCGCCTGCACCAGCACCCGGACCAGCCGTTCGGGGGTGATCTCCGCCGGCATCTCGATCTTGCTGTTCCACGTTCGTTTCGGCCGGTCGTAGCTCGATAGAAAGGTGATCTCCGCCGCCGGGTCCGCGGCTTCGAGGAGGTTGATGTAAATCTTGCCGCGATATGGTTCGTTCAACTTGAGCACGTCGTTGAACACCAGCCGCACGCGCTCGGCCGTGGCGACGAGATAACTCGGATCGAGCAGCAGTGTGCCGGCGTTGGTGGTCGCCCCGCCGCCGGTCAGGGGCCGTTCGCCTTGGGTCCAGCCCGAGCCGATGAAGCGTTTGAAATTCTCGTCGAAGCGAAACGTTTGCGCCGCCGCCGGGGCGAGCGCGCGGCCAGTCACCACAAACTGACCCGACTGGCTGTACACCGGGCGATCCTCCTCCGCGCTCCAGGGTGCCGCCGCCCCGCGCCCGGCGAGGATCAGCAACAACATGGAGATGGCGAGGCCCCGGTTCATGCGCACTCAGTCACTCTTCTTGGAGGCGGCGGGTTTCGGCTTGGCGGACTCAGTGGATTTGGTCGCCGCTGGTTTTGCCTCCGGAGTGGTGGCGGGTTTGGCGCTTTCAGAATCTTTCTTCGCGGCGGCCTTGTAGCCTTCACTGCGGTAATCGGTGATGTAGAAGCCGCTGCCCTTGAAGATGAGCCCCGCCCCGGTGCCCATCAGCCGCCGGACCTTGCCTTTGCCCCAGCGTTTCTGGCCGCACTTGTCCTTGGGACAGGTGGTGATGGCGGAATCCTTCATCGACTGAAACAGCTCGAAAGTGGAGCCGCATTTGTCACAGGCGTATTCGTACGTCGGCATAAATCTGAAATGACCCGCCGTTAACTTGAGCGGCAAGGTGCGCCCGAAAGTGCGGAAAAAGCCCCGCCTTGGCAAGGACCGGGTTGGGCAGCTTCGCGAACCGCGCGGAACGGCTCGTTGTGAGGACGGCGAGCCGGCGCAGACTTATTGCTGAAACAAACCCGGCAGCCAGGTCGTGATGGCCGGCACATAGGTGATGAGCAGCACGCCGATCAGCAGCACGAACAGCATCGGCAGACTCGCTCGGGCCACGTACATCAACGGCTTGTCGAACCGGTAGGAGGCGAGGAACAGGTTCATGCCGACGGGGGGCGTCAGGTAGCCGAGTTGCAAGTTCGCCAGGAAGATGATGCCCATCTGCACGGGCGGGATGCCGAACACCTCGGCCATCGGCGCGATGAGCGGCACCACGACAATGATGGCGGCGAAGATGTCCATGAGACAGCCCACCAGGATGAGGAAAACGTTCAGCACGAGCAGAAAGAGGAGCTTCGATTCGATGGTCGTGCCGATCCACGCGGCGGCGTTGTCCGGCACGTGCTCGGTGATCAGGAAGTTGGTGAAACCCATCGCCGCGCCGAGAATCAGCAACACGCCACCCACCAGCAGGCCGCACTCGGTCATCGTCTTGGGCAGGCTGGAGGTGAATTTCAATTCGCGGTGAATCAGCGTCTGGGTGGCGAAGGCGTAGAAGGCGGTCACGGCGGCGGCGGGCACCGGCAGCGCGTAACCACCGAAGATCAACACCAGCGGAATGACCGGCAGCAGGAGTTCCCACTTGGCCGCCCAGGTGGCCTGCCACGCGGCGCGGGCATCGAAGCGCTTTTCCTCGCCCACCAGTTTCGGTCCTTTGAAGACGCCCCAGCCGGCCGCCAGCGCGAGCATCAGCAGTCCCGGAATCAGACCGCCCAGAAACATCTGGTTCATATCGATCTTGGCCACGATCGAATAAATGATCAGCGGCAGGCACGGCGGAAACAGAATGCCGAGCGAGCCCGCGCCGGTCATCAGTCCCAGCGCGGTCTTTTCGTCGTAGCGCGCGGCGATCAAGACCGGCATCAGCAAGCCGCCCAGCGCCAGAATGGTCACGCCCGACCCGCCGGTGAAGGTGGTGAAAAACGCGCATGCCAGGGCGGTGACGATGGCCGGGCCGCCGCGAATGAAACCGGTCCAGGCGGTGAAGAACCTCACGAGCCGCGCGGAAGCCTGGCTCTCCGCGAGGAAGTAACCGGCGAGAGTGAACAGCGGCAGCGTGGCGAGCAGCGGATTCGTCACCTGGTCGTAGTGATCGAGCGGGATAGAGGCGATGACGTCGCCCTGGCTCCAAAAAAGGATCAAGGCCGCGCCGCCGAGCGTCACGAACAGCGGCGCGCCCAGCATGGTGGCCAAGCCCAGCAGGGCGAGCAACGGCAGCCGGAGTTGGGCGGGGTCCACGGGCGGCGCGGGGAGCTTCCATTCCTCCCAATTGGAAAGCCACGCCGCCAGACCCGCGATGGTGGCGGAGGCCAGCAAGGCGACCAGTTTTCCACCCCAACCAGGAGCGGACTGCCAGAGAATGCGTACGGCGATGAGGCCAAAGCACACCGGCAGAAACGCCTGGGCCAGCCAGATCGGAATGCCCAACGCCATCGCATTGCCGGATTCCTTCTCGAAGCCGACCAGTTGAAACGCCGCCACCGCCAGGTACGCGGTGACGGCCGTGGCGACCACGCCCGCGAACAGATTCGTCCAGCGCGTAATCCGCTCCGGCATGAAGGTCGTGAAGCTGGAGATGGACAGGAGCCGCGATTCCCGCGCGGCGATCAGACCGCCCAACATGCCGATGATCAGCGTGAGATGCCGGATCAGGCTGTCGGCTCCGCTGACGCGTACGGGGATTTTGAGTTTTTGCCAGATTTCCAGGTCCGCCACGCCAAGCAAAACCATCAACGACAGCGCGAGCACGAGCAGCCCGTTCTCAAATCGGTGCAACCAGACCAGCCAGGCCGGTTTGTGAACGGCGGCTGATGCGAGAATGGTCGCCGGATCGCTCAAGGGTTTTCGGGGTGATGGATGCGAATAGTGGAGCGGTTGAAACGGCTTATGGGTTGACCCATCACGCCACGGTTTCAGCGTCCAATGACTTAACGGCTGCGGAATTCCTTCAGCGCCGCCTGCACGTCGTCGAACATGTCGGCCGGGACAATCTCGCCGCGAATCTTGGGCAGCACCCGTTCGACCTCCGCCGTCCAGGCCCGCTCCGCCTCGGCGGACAGCGTGGTGACCTTGAGGTTCTGTTTGCTGACCATCGCCTGGATGGCTTCGTCGTCTTCGCGGCGGCTGTCGGCGCGAATTTTTTCACCGGCCCGGCGGCTCGTCTCCAGAAGATATGCCTGGGTCGCGGCGGGAATCTTGTCCCAGGCGGCTTTCGTGACGACCATCGCGCCGACGACGGGCGCCCACTTCATGTCGAGCATGTGATCCGCCTTGGTGGCCACCTGGGCGAAGTTGGCGAGAAACGGCGGGATCGGCACGGTGTCGATCATGCCGTTGCGCAAGCTGAGCAGTATCTTGTCGGGCTCCAGTTCGACCGGCGTGTAGTACGACTTCAACAACTCGAGCGCCTTGGGGGTGCCGGAGGCGGCGTACACCCGCATGGATTTCAAATCTTGCAGACCGGTGATGGGTTTGGTGGAAAAAAACCGCACCCAGCCGGCGTCGCCCCAGAACAGGACCACGTAACCTTCCTTGAGGAAGATGGCCTCGAGCTTCTTCTCCAGCTTCTCCCGCACGTAATCCACTTCCTCCCATGATTTGAAATCGCCGGGCAGCAGTTGCAGGGCGGTGACGGACTCGTTGATCTGGCTGAGGCCGATGGCGGTGAGCATCGCCCCCTGCATCTGACCGAGCCGCATGCGCCGGACGATCTGGGGTTCGCCCCCCTGGGTGCCTGGAAAGATGTTGAGTTTGATTGCCCCGCCCGGTGCCTTGGCCCACTGCGCGCCGAGATCCTCGAGATGCTTGTGGAAGGACGTGCCGGGCGGCGCGACGGTGGCGATCCGGAGACTGACCGCCTGAGCGGATGCCGAGGAAAGGGCCAGACACAGGCCGAGCGCCGCGAACGCGGACGCCTTCAGAGGGGGTAAGGATCGGTGCTTCATGGCAAATGCGTGGGGTATATATCACTCTTCATCCAGCGGCGGCAGAAAATAATCATCCACGTGCGCCTTCAGCCAGCGGGCGCGATCCTGCATGATCAGGTTGGCCAGACGCGATTCCGGGGCGGCATCGGTATCGACCGCGAGGGCGGCGTCGAGCAACCGGAGAAACTCTGCGCGGTCTTCCGTGGGAATGCAGACTGCCTCCGCGAGGCTCACGTGCGGCCCGGCCTGGGTGCCGCCGGAGAGTTCGATGGCGCGTTCGTAACGCCGGCGGGCACGCTCGTAAGGATCGCCCTCCGCGCCCTGTCGCACGGTTTCGTAAGTGATCATCAAGGACATGATCGCCCCCCGGTCAAAATCCTCGTCCAGCGTCAGCGCCCGTGTGAGCAGCGCGTCGATCTTCGGCAGGTCGCTGATCAGATAGGAATCCGTCTTGTCGGCGGCGACGGCGGCCACCCAGGCGGCGGCCGTCCAGTAGAGCAGCGGAACATCCTTCTGCTTGAGGGGTGCCACGGCGGTCGCGGCATCCGCGGCGAACTCTTCCTGAAAGTTCTTGTTGGAGGTCGCCAGGCCACGCAATCCGTAATCGCGGGCGCGGAGGTAGAGTTTCTTGGCCCGGGCCTGCAGCTCGCGTGAACGCTGGAGATCCGTCTCGCGCAGTTCGTCGGCCTCCTGTTGCACGAACGCGTAGGCGTATTGCGTGAAGCCGCTCGCCGTCGCCGTGAGCAGGCCGCGATGCTGCGGACTCTCCGCGAGCAGCGACTCCATCAGCTTCAAGCTGAACGGCACCGCGTCCCGAATCAGTTCGGGATCGTTGTCCGAGGAGAACGTTGTGCCGCTGCCCGCGAGGGCGTCGCCCAGTTTGTTGACGGCCAGGCGCTTGATCGAGCAGCCGGGCAGCAACCCCAGCAGGGCGATCAGCAGGAAGCAGGTGGTGATTCGCTTCATGGGTGAAACGCCGGCAACATGCGCCAACCCGGAACTTTTGGAAAAGCTTTTCACGTTCGGTCCAAATTGGGAAACGCGGCGGCGGGAACTTTTAACGCCCCACCCGCTTCCCGGTGAATCGGAATTTTCGCCGCCTCCATCGAGTTTTTGAATACGCCATAAAAAAGGCCGCTGAAACTTCAGCGGCCGGGATGGTTTGGGGTGCCGCCCGTTATTTGTTCGGCTGCGGGGTGTAGCGCAGGTACGGCTTCACTTTGCGGAAACCTTTCGGGAAAAGCTTCGTAGCGTCGTCGTCCGAAAGCGCGGGCACCACGATGCAGTCCTGGCCGTCCTCCCAGTTCACCGGCGTGGCGACCTTGTGCTTGGCCGTGAGCTGGAGCGAATCGATCACCCGCAGCAGTTCGAGGAAATTGCGGCCGGTGCTGGCCGGGTAGGTGATCGTGAGCTTGATCTTCTTGTCCGGGCCGATGACGAACACCGAGCGCACCGTCGCCTTGTCGTCCGCGTTGGGATGGATCATGTCGTAGAGCGCGGCGACTTCCTTCTTCGGATCGGCGATGATCGGGAAGTTCATCGTGCAGGCCTGCGTTTCGTTGATGTCGCCGATCCAGCCCTGGTGCGAATCCAGTCCATCGACGCTGATCGCGATGATCTTCGCGCCACGTTTGGCGAACTCGCCCTTGAGTTTGGCCGCCATGCCCAGTTCGGTCGTGCAGACCGGCGTGAAATCCGCCGGATGCGAGAAGAGGACGCCCCAGCCATCGCCGAGCCATTGATGGAAATCGATCGGTCCTTCGGTGGTGTCCGCGTTGAAATTCGGTGCGATGTCGCCAAGTCGTAATGCCATGATGTGTGGTTGGTTCAAAGGTTCGTCAGGATCTTGGGCAAACCAAGGGGCGGCAGGATAGCGGCCCATTCCGGGCTGGCAAGCGTCCGTGACGGGCAGAAAAGGCCACCAGGCGAAAGGTGCGTTTACTGAACGCTCGTGCTGACGCCGCTGTGCGGGATGACGTCCACCTGGTCGAAGCCGAGCTGTAGAAACAGCCCCTCCAATTGCTGTTCGGCCCGTTGCTCGGCGTCCTTGATGATCCCGTTCAGACGGGCGGCCCGGCGGATGTCGTCGATGGCGGCACGGCGGGCGTTCTGTTCGAGATCCTTGTCAAAGAGCCGGAGCATGCCGGTCGTGCGCTCGATCACGTGGGTTTTGTGCTCATCCAGATAGCAGTCGGTGATCTGCGCGGCGGGCAGAAAGATCTTCAACGACGTGCCCTCGATGACAATGTCGGCAGGTTGGAGTTTGCCGAGGTCGATGCCGGCTTTGGCAATGCCGTGGGCCACGAGCAACACCCGGTTTTCCCCGTACCATTTCGCGTCCTCCAGCACGATGACTTTTTCGATGACGTATTTCACCGTGACGAGCTGGGAGATGCCCTGAATTTTTTGGATGATCGCCGGCGTGTCGAGTTGGCGAATTTCGCCTCCGGGCAGGCTGAAGAGGGAAATCTTCGGCACCCAGATGCCCACGCCAATGCCGATCAGCAGGACGCTGGAAAGGGTCCACCCGAGGATCTTGAGCTTTCGGGAAGCCATGCGCGGGAGTGTATGGAAATCACGGCTCATGCAAAGCGGGAAAGC
>CAYXDZ010000166.1:0-1374 GCA_964463815.1 uncultured Verrucomicrobiota bacterium
GGGAATGCGGTTCTCGATGACCGTGTCACCCAGGAGCGTCGCGCCCCAACCGTGGTAGTCGCCGTACACCCAGCGCTCGATGACATTCAGTTGGTCGTCGGCCACCTGTAGGTTTCCGTAAAGGACATCGACTTGCGAATGCTCGCGCAACGCTGCCGCGTACCGGGCCAGTGTGTCCGGCAGGAGCAAATCGTCCGAATCCAGCCACACCAGGAATTCACCACGCGCCTCGGCAATGCAGCGATTGCGCGTCTCGGGGCCGCCGCTGTGTTCCTTGACGATGAAGCTCACCCGGGGATCGGTGATTCGTTTCATCACCCCGGCGGTGCCGTCGGTCGAGCCGTCGTCCACCACCACGATCTCAAAATTCTGATGCGTCTGCTTGAAGGCGCTCGCCAGCGTTTGCTCGATGAACTGCGCGCGATTGTAAGTCGGCACGCAGATCGAGAAGAATTGATCGCCCGCCTCTCTGGTGGCCGCGACGGCTGGGCCGGCCGGTTTGCGCAATGAGTGGCGGGGCAACAGTCGATGACCTTCCGCCTTGGTTTCGCTGTTACGGGCAAAGGCGACCAGCCGGTTGTGGAACGTGTAGAGATCCGGATGCTTGAAGACCGAGTACTCCCGCATCAGCACGTGGCGCGAACTTTTTGTCTCCAGCTTGTTGTCCGTCACCGCGTAATCGTGCTGGATGACCATGAACGGCCAGTACATCAACGCGAAGTCGCCGTGGAGCCGGGCGATTCGCCGCGAGAGCTCCACCCCCTCGCCACCAAAGAGGAGGGGGTCTTGACCGCCAAGCTGCCGCCAGGTGTCGATGCGGAAGGCGCTGTTGCCCTCGGTGTCGATGTCCGCCGGAAACGGCAGGTCACCCAGATTGTAATGACGTGCCTTGCTGTTGTGCGGGTGGTCCGACTTCGGCAGCACCTTGCCGCGAAAGGCGTGAACATCGAATGACGCAAACCCTTCCACGGCGGCGGCCAGGTAGCCGGGCGCGGCGATCGCATCGTCATCGATGAATACCGCGTAATTCGAGCGCGCAAAGTGGACACCGATGTTCCGGCCCTCAGCGAGGATGACGTTGAACCCGACGCGGACGTGGAGAATCGGCCGGCGGGCCAGTTCGGCGTGGATCGCCTCGTTGCCGCCGTTGTCCACGACGATGATCTCATGCGGCGGGTTCTGCGACGCGGCGAGGGAGTCAAGGCATTGGATCAAACCGTCATTGATCTTGTAGGCCACGATCACCACCGAGACTTTGGGATGCGCCTCCGTGCGGTTGTCCGTGCGGTCGAACGCATCGTAGTTCACCCGTTCGTGGTAGCGACGGCTTTCGGCCTGCGCTAGACGGGCGCCATGTCCGCGCACTCTCCGCGA
>CAYXDZ010000166.1:1384-7488 GCA_964463815.1 uncultured Verrucomicrobiota bacterium
CGGTAGCGGTGGAAACGGCCGCCGTAGCGCGCGGCGAAGCGACGTTCCTTCAGGAGATCGAAACCGCGTTGCAGATGGACAAAGGCTGTCTGGTTGTCCACGGGTGCGTTGCCACCGGTGGCAACCGACTGCGGAACGGTCACGCGCTTCTGGAACTTCGCGGACAAGATGCCATAGCGGTGCTGGCCCTTGGAATGGTCATAGGGCACCGCCTCCGTCACGCCCTTGTAGAGCCCGCCCTTCGCCGGCTTTTCGAACTGCTTTTGATCGAGGAGTTCGAACGCGGTGGCAAATTTTTCCGTAATGTCCCACGAAAACTCGATCGGCTCGCACGGCGTCGCGGAATGGTTCACATCCGTCAGCAGGAGGAACAACCCACCCGGCTTCACGACGCGGATGATCTCCCGGACTGTTTGCTCCAGATCGGCGACGTGGTCGAGGGAGTTGAAGGACATCACGACGTCAAAGTGATTGTCGGGAAAGGGAATCGACTCAGACGGCGCGGCAACGTACCGCATCTGATGCCGGTCGGCACCCAGCTTCCGGTATTGATCGGCCAACGGATCAAGCCCGACACGTTCCGCAGTCATGACCGCCCATTCCAGACTGCCCCGCGGCCCGCAACCGATGTCGAGGATTCGCTTGCCGGTGAAGAACGCGTGGTCCAACCCGAAATGCGTCGTGTAGTAATGCTCGTAGTGCTTGTTGCCGAGCGTGCCTTCGCGCTCCTTCTGGAGCTTCCAGTAATCGAGTTCGTGAGTTTCCTTGAAAGCCACGTCTTGGGAGACAGAAACCGAGCCTGCCGCCGTAACGTGACCTGTTGCAGGGTTCGGCGAGGAAGCTTCTCCGTTGAGCGCCAGTTCCACCAGCATGCGACCGGCGTCGGGGTGTTTCGCGTCAATGGTCAACGCCTGCGACAGTCGGCGGCGGGCCGCTTCGACTTCTCCCTGGGCGGCCTGCAAACTGGCGATGGCCACGCAGAGGTCGGCGTCTTGCGGGTCGAGCTGTGCTGCCGCTTCGAGCAGCTTGATCGCTTCCCCCACCTTGCCGGCGGCGACCGCTTCCTGGCCGGCTTGCAGCAATTTTTCGAGCCTCTTGACTCGCTCTTCGCTGGAAAGAGTTGCGGTTCCCAGCGCGGTGAGATTTTCCCGCGCCATTTCGTTGCCGGGGTCAATGGCGAGCACCCGTTCCAGCACCGTGTGGGTGGACTCGAGGTCGCCGGTCTTGAAGAAGCACTTCGCGAGAATCGACCATGCCTCGAGATCGTCGGGCTTCAATTCGACCACCCGGCGGGCGGCGTTCGCGGCCTCCACCCAGCGTTCACTTTGCAGGCAGATGCCCGCGAGCAACCTGAGCGCCTCCACCCCGTCGGGTTTGATGGCGAGCGCCTCGCGGACCTGAGTTTCAATCGCGGCGAGATCCGGCGCTGGTGACTCAGCCCCAGCCGCGGGCACCGGGGATGAAACTTGGGGCGGCAGTTCCTGGCTGGCGGAAGCGATCGGGGCGTCCGGCGCCACGAACCCGACCCGCCCGTCTGCGAGCACGAGAGCCTCGCCGCGGCGTCCGCTTTCCAGCAGGCTGGTCGTCGGTTTCGCCGTCAGCACCGCAAGGATGGTGTTCGTCTCGTTCGTCTTCGTGTTGCTGCGCGTGAGGCCGATGAAATTCACGCAGAAGCCCGTGCCCCGTAGCAGAGACTCCAGTTCCGTAAGGTTCCATTCGCGCACATGGGCCTTGTTCTTCGGCGGACCAGAGTCGTCCGGGCCGCGCGCACGATCCCGTTCGGGTGTGGACAGAATGATCAGCGGCACTTCGTCGCTCAGGGCAAACAGCGCCTGCAGCAGGGCCGTGGGATCCACCAGATGTTCGATCACGTCAGAACACACGACCACGCTGCGGGACAGCAGCGGTGCCGGTTGCTGGATGGCGAAGGACTGCTCGAAGTCCGCTTCGATCCACTGGCCGAAGTTGTATTGCTGCCGGCAGAAGCGGATGTTCTCGCCGAAATCCACGCCGGTGACGAGGAACTCGGGATGCAGCCCCGCCAGCTTCTGCGCGCGACCGCAGCCGATGTCGATGATTTGCGCGCACCCCAGCCGGCGTGCGAGTAGCGCCGCCAGGGGATAAACATCCGGCTGCCAGACGTGTCCGGTCTTCTCGGACACCGAGTCCTCGAAGTACTCCGGCTGGGCGCGTGAAACGTAGCCCGGCTTGAGGTGGAAGCGGGCGGCATCGTGCAGCGGTCCGGTGCCGGGCTGGATCGGAGCCGCTTGATCGGGTCGGTGGATAGGAACCATTTCAGGACAGGCGGAAGACGGCTTCATATGTGGCCAAGGAATCAAGTGGGCGGCGGGCATGAGCCGGTCACGAAACGCCAACCGCCCCGGCCAGCGGCCGCGAGCGGCACCGGCAGGGGCGGGTGATTGACAAGGACCAACAACCGGCTGCGGGACGTCCTTTGCTCACGCCGTCGTGACCTGGCGGCGCTGAATTACTGGAGCAACCGGAGCACGCTCTGCGGGAGCTGGTTGGCCTGCGCGAGCATGGCGGTGCCGGACTGCACGAGGATGTTGTAGCGCGCGTATTGCGTGGATTCCTCGGCGACGTTCACGTCCTGGATGACGGAGCTGGCGGCGGAGAGGTTCTCCTTACTGACCATGAGCTGCTCGGCGGTGAAGTTGAGCCGGCTCTGATAGGCGCCGATGTTGGCGCGGTCGGAAGCGAGCTGCGTGATGGCGGCCTTGACGTGGCCCAGCGCCGTGACGGCGGCACCGGTGGTCGAGATGTTGGTCCCGACATCGGTGGCGTTCGCATACTGGCCGACACTCAGGTCGATGCCGTTCATCGTGAACGTGCCGCCCTCGGAATCGATGGTGATGTTCAGCGGCGTGGTCGAGAACAGGCTGACGCCGTTGAAGTCGCGCGAGGCGGTGTTCGAGACGTAGCCCTGGAGCTGCGCAAACTCGGAATTGTACAACGCGCGGTCGGCGTCGGACTTCGTGACGTCCTGCGCCAGGATGGCCAGTTCGCTCATGCGGTCGTAGGCCTTGGCGACCTTCTTCAGGTAGCCGTCCTGCGTCTGCGTGAACGAGATCGCGTTGCCGACATTGGACTTCGCGGCGGCGAGGCGCTTGATCTGCGCGTCGAGGCGGGAAGCCACGGCGAGGCCGGCGGCGTCATCGGCGGGGTTGACGATTTTGGAACCGCTGCTCAAGCGCGAGAGCGACTTGCTCAGCATGTCCGTGCTGGTTTGCAGGTTCGAGGCGGCGGCCATGGCCTGCGTGTTGGTGTTGATGACCATATTGTTCTAGGTGGTTGTTTGTTTTGACTCGGGTTTGTTTGGCATTCCTTGCCGGGCGGCGTCATTTCGCTGACACAACCACCTGGCTTTCCTGGGATTCGGGGGCGGCGGACGCGACTGATTGCAGCCGGGGGACGGCCCGGCGGCTCGTGGTCAGCGCCTGCTTGTTGCTGCGTTGGATCTCGTCGTAAACTTCCTGCCGGTGGACCGGCACTTCGGGCGGTGCCTGGATGCCCACCTTCACGACCTCGCCGTCCACGCGCACGATTTTCACCGTGATGCGGCCGTCGATGACGATGCTTTCGTTGCTCTTTCGGGAAAGGATCAGCATGGGGGACCTCAGCGGATGGCGGGCAGCGGATGGTTGAGGGAGTAGTCCGTCACGTTGCGCGGCACGAGCTGTTTGCCCGTGAGCGTGAAACGGTTCAGGACGATCGGCCCCTTCAGATTGACCGTGGCGGAACCATCGGCGTGCAGCGTGACGATGTTGAAAACAATGGCGTCCTGCGGGCTGTGCAGGCCGAGAAATTCGGTATCCTCATCACTGATCTCGGGCTGGTAATCACCGGCGACCGCGCAGGGGGAGATCACCAAGAAGGCGAGGTTCGGGTCGTCCAGCATCTGGAGCCACAGAAACGGCGCCTCTTCCGCGTTGGAGAGCAACACGTACTTCTTGATCCGCTCGAAGCCCAGCAAACCGCCGGGGAGATGGATCACGTTTTCCGATTTGATCGTGAGCGGTGACAGCTCGTTAAGTTCAGCCGTATTCATGATGACAATACTGGTGGGCCGTTTAGCAACGGCGGTGCCATCAGGCTTTAACGCTGATTATCAACCAGTTGCGACGTTCCGGGTCAAACGGGTGCCGGAAGCTGCCGGTTGCCGGCGGCAAAAATGACCGGGTTGCGGGAACGAATCTGCCTCGGGATTGCGGATGAACGGGCACATTCGTGCCGAAGCTTCGGGCCGCCGGGCACTGGCGCAATCTCCAGCACGCCTCGGCTGGTTTCCGGCTCTCGATTTCACGAAGTTCACCCCGATCACCACCACGGCATTGACCCCGGTTGGCACATTCCGAATGGTTGCGCTATGACCTCTTCCAAACTTCAGGGAAAACGCGCGCTCATCACCGCCGGCGCGCAGGGCATCGGCCTCGCCATCAGCCGGCAGCTCGCCGCCGCCGGTTGCGACGTGTTCGTTCACTACCGCACCAGCCGGGAACCGGCGGAGCAGTTGTGCCGCGAAGCGGAACAACAAGGCGTGCGCGCCGCGTGCGGCAGTGGCGATCTCACCGTGGCTGGCGAGTGTGATCGCGTCGTGCAGGCAGCCGTCACCTTCCTCGGCGGCCTCGACCTCCTGATCAACAACGCCGGCTCGCTCGTCGCGCGCAAGCCGTTCGCGGAAAATGACGACGCCTTCTGGGCCGAGACCATGACGCTCAACCTCGACAGTTGCCGGCGGGTCTCGCAGGCGGCTCTGCCGCACCTGGCGAAAGCCGGAGCCGAACGCGGCGGCGCGAGCATTGTGAACCTGTCGTCGCTGGCGGGGCGGATGGGCGGTGGTCCGGGCGCGCTCGCCTACGCCACCGCCAAGGGTGCGATGCTCACCTTCACGCGCGGACTTGCGACGGAGCTTGGCCCGAAGGGCATTCGCGTCAACGCCGTGACGCCGGGGCTGATCCTGGGGTCACGCTTCCACGAAGTTCACACGCCGGCCGAAGCGCAGCAGAAGATCATCGCCGGCATCCCGCTGGGCCGGCCGGGCTATACCGAGGACGTCGCGCGGGCGGTGGTGTATCTCGCCAGCGAGTTCGACGGCTTCATCACCGGTGCCACGCTCGACATCAACGGCGGCGTCTATTACGCGTAGCGCCCCGAGGCAGCTTGTTCTGCAACCCGCGAACTCACGGCTCTCTTCTTCCAAGCCCCTCTTCAACGCTTCTTCCGTAGCGAGGCCTTGTTCGGTGGTGGACTTGCGGGCGTTTTCGGTGGTTTTGATTGAATGGTCATTCCGCCGCCGAAAAATGTTCGTGTACAATCTTCCAGGAGCCTTCGTGCTTCACGAAGACCAGGGTGCCGCGTTCGTGCTTCGTGACGGCTCCGGTGCCAGACGGAATCGTGGCGACCATCGTGAACGTGGCCACGGCGCTGTCCTGAAACACGTCGATCTGGAGATCCTCGGCCCGGAGTTTCAGTCCGGTCAGGGCGCTCAATCCCTGGTGCTCGCCTTGCCGCGCGGTCGCGGCGTCCTGGCGCGGGCCGGTGGCGGCGAACTTGGTGAAGTGCGGGCCGTACCAATGATAGCTGTCGAGCCGGGGCAGATCCTTTGTTTCGGCGGCGTCAAAGATTTCCTCAAGGCGCTGCTTCACCCGCGCCTGTTCACCCCCGGATGTGGCGCCCGACCGGGAAGACGAACTGGCGCAACCGGTCAACAGCAGCAAGGCGGACGTGAGCCCAAGGAGCAGGACCGGAGCGCGGCCGTGTCGACCGGACCAGCCGCAGCAGTCCCGAGCCCGCAAAACTCTTCGCACCCGCTGCGGCTGATCCCCAGGGGCAGAACGCTGCCGCGTTCTGGTACAAAGTCGCTTTGCGAGCGTTTCAGTGAGCGTGTCCGATTTGGATGGCGCGAGCCTGTTCATGTCGGTTGAAGCAAATCCGGACCAACCTCAGCCTGACTCCGGGATGTTGTTCCGCTTTGGATAATCGCCGGCAGCGGCAAAGACAAGCGGGAAGGCGTCGGCTCACGCATCACGCCAGGGTTCTGCGGTGTGGAGATTGAAGTGGTTGGCGATCAACGGGAAAAAGTT
>CAYXDZ010000167.1:0-7399 GCA_964463815.1 uncultured Verrucomicrobiota bacterium
CAGGTGGGCGACCGGCCGGGGCGTGAACTGCTTGACGGTCAGTTTGCAAAGACCACCTTTCTTCAGGGCCAGCGCCGAGCCGCCCGGCAGACCGAGGAGCAAGGTGGCCAGGGAACCGAGAAAGGGTTCATGGCCGACGGCCAGCACGCGCTCCCGATGGGCGAACTTCGAAGCCAGTTTGGCGACGAAGCCCGGCGGCGAACGATCCGCCTGCAAGGCCGGCTCAAGTTCAATGCCGCCTTTCTGACCAAGGGCGGCAGCGACCAGTTCGGCCGTCTCGCGGGCGCGCACGTACCCACTGGTGAGGACCAGCTCAAACTCCAGCCCCAGCGTCTTCATGCCGGTGGCGATGCGTCCCATTTTCGCGCGGCCTTCTTCGGTCAACGGACGCAGCCGGTCATCCTCGAACCCAGCGGTGCCGCGTTCGACCGCGATGGCGTGGCGGAGGAGGTAGAGTTCCACGGGTGGTTCCGGGATGATGGAGGTTGAGATCGGTAGGAGCCTGTGCTTGGCTTCGCCGAACAGCATGGAGCGTAATTAAGGAAATCCCCGGAGCAAGATGGAATTGCCTGTTTGGACCTCCGGATTTCCCTTTCCGGCGGTGGCCGGTTTCCCCAATCTCCCGCCCATGTCAGGAATCATTGCCATTGTCGGTCGGCCCAACGTGGGCAAGTCCGCCTTGTTCAACCGCATCGCCGGGCGGCGCATCGCCATCGTCCATGATCAACCCGGCGTGACGCGCGACCGGGTGACGGCCGAACTGGAGTGGCAGGGCCGACCTTACACGTTGATCGACACGGGCGGCATCGGCGTGCTGCGGGGCGAAAAGTCCGACGACGTCATCACGCGCGCCGCTTACGATCAGGTGCAGATCGCGATCGAATCAGCGGATGTGATCATTTTTGTCGTCAACATCCAGGAGGGGATCGTGCCGTTGGATCAGGAAGTCACCCAGCGTTTGCGAAAGTCGGGCAAACGGGTGCTCCTGGCGATCAACAAGGTGGATCAAGGGAAGATCGAGCCGAACGCCGTGGAGTTCGCACGGCTCGGCTTCCCCGATACGTTCAACGTCAGCGCCATTCACGAGCGCGGGATCGACACGTTGATGAATGCCGCGCTGGCCGCCCTGCCGGAGGAGACGAAGCAACCGGCGGCGGCTGCGGATCAGGAAGGCTCGGTGAGCGGACGCGGCGGCGGGCCGCTCAAGCTGGCCTTTGTGGGCCGGCCCAATGTCGGCAAGTCTTCCATTGTCAACGCCCTCACCCAGTCGGAGCGCGTTATTGTCAGCCCGGTGCCGGGCACCACGCGCGATGCCGTCGATGTGCCGTTCGAGGTCGAAACCGACGGCGTGCGGCAGCAGTACCTTCTGATTGACACCGCGGGGATGCGCAAGGCGCGGCGCATCGACGACACAATTGAGTTGTTCAGCGTGCAGCGCTCGGCGGAGTCCATCGCTCGCGCCGACGTGGTGGTGCTGGTGCTCGATGCCATTTCGGGCATTCTCGAACAGGACAAGAAGATCGCCGACGTGATCGTGGAGCGGAAACGGGCGTGCGTGGTGGTCGTGAACAAATGGGATCTGGTCGCCGAGCCTGTGCGCAAGGCGCGCGAGGAGGAAGTCGAGAAACGCCAGCAAAAGAGCCGCAAGCGTGATGACACGCAGAAACGGCTCACGACGCTTTCCGAGTTTGGCGAATGGGTGCAGGAGAAGTTGTTCTTCCTCGATTACGCACCGGTCATTTTCACCTCGGCGAAGGACGGCTTTCAACTCGACCGCCTCTTGGAAGCGATCCGCTACGTCACGGCCCAGTTGCAGCAAAAAATCCCCACCGCCGTCTTGAACCGCACCTTGAACGATGCGGTTGAGAAGCGGCAACCCGTCAGCAAGACCGGTTTGCGGCTGCGGTTCTTTTACGCCACCCAGACCGGCCAGGCGCCGCCGGCATTTCTGGTGTTCGTCAACCGCGATGATTTGTTTTCGGACGACTACACGAAGTATCTTACCCGGGAGATGCGGCGGGCCTTCGGCTTCGAGGGTTGCCCGATCATCCTGCGGCCCAAGGCGCGGCCCAAGACCATCGAGCCCAAGCGCAAGTTTCTGCCCGCGACCCGTGGACAGGCACCGGCACCGAAAAAGGTTCGGAAAGGTCGTCCCCAAGGTCACAAGCCGAAGGTCAGAAAGGGTGGCCGCAAGCCGGCGCGTAATTAGCAGAAGCCATCGTTTGGGCGGGATTTCCGGCCGCCGAACTTATATTTCCGGTTCACCGTAAAAACTTCTTGTCGCTACCATATGTGGTGCTAGCCTCACCCCGCTCCACCACTAAATGGGGTGTTTAACTGAAGTCGGAATTCAGGCAAATGCCTCGGAAATGGCGGAATTTTGGGCAACCCGACGTATTTGCCACCTTGGTGCCGAGGCCCGGCAAGCCGCCCAAATGATGAGAACCCAGCAACCTGTTTCAGCCAAATGATCGATACTCGCGAGCAAGTCCTTTCGTCTCCCGCCGCCGCCTCGCGGCGCTCCAACGGCCGCCTGGCCGGTAAACGCCCCAGCCCGGGTATCAAGTCCCGCAAAAAGCGCAAATCTCTGACCGTGGATCGCGTCTTCAGCGACCCCAAAGTCAGCCCTTACGACCAGGTCGAATGGGACCGCCGCACCGCCGAGATCACCGATGATTCCGGCAAGGTGATCTTCAAGCAGGAGAACGTCGAGGTGCCGAAGTCGTGGTCTGTGCTCGCGACCAAGGTCGTCGTCTCGAAGTATTTCTACGGCGAACAGAACACCGCCGAGCGCGAGACGTCGGTCCGGCAGTTGATCAACCGTGTGTCGCGGACGATTGCCGATTGGGGAGTCAAGGACGGCTATTTCAGCAAGGCGGACGGCGAGGTGTTTTACAATGAGCTGACCTGGCTGTGCCTGAATCAATACGGCGCGTTCAACTCGCCGGTGTGGTTCAACGTCGGTCTGCACCACGAATACGGCATCGGCAAAAAATCGGACAAGGGCAACTGGCATTGGGATCCGAAGCTGGGCGAGGCGAAGCGCGCGAACACGCAGTATGAGTATCCGCAGGGCAGTGCGTGCTTCATCCAGTCGGTGGACGACAACATGGAGTCCATCATGAAGCTGGCCTACAGCGAGGCGATGCTCTTCAAATTCGGCTCCGGCACGGGCACGGATTTGTCACCCATTCGTTCGAGCAAGGAAAAGCTTTCCGGCGGTGGCCGGCCGAGCGGTCCGCTCTCGTTCCTCAAGGTGTATGACCAGGTCGCCAACGTGGTGAAGTCGGGCGGCAAGACCCGGCGCGCCGCGAAGATGAACACGCTCAAGGACTGGCATGGCGACATCGAGGAATTCATCGACGCCAAGCAGATCGAGGAGCGCAAGGCGTGGGCGCTGATTGAGCAGGGTTATGATGGTTCGTTCAACGGGCCGGCCTACGGCTCCGTGATGTATCAGAACGAGAACCTCTCGGTGCGCGTCAGTGATGAGTTCATGAGCGCCGCCATCAACGGCAAGGAGTGGTGGACCCGTTCCGTCACAACGGGCAAGCCGCTTGAAAAGAAGGACGCCCGCACGTTGCTCAACAAGATCGCCGAAGGCACGCATGTCTGCGGTGACCCCGGCCTGCAATACGACGGCGCCATTCAGAAATGGCACACCTGCAAGGGCACCGAGCCGATCCACTCGACCAACCCCTGCTCGGAATACGTCTTCCTCAACAACACCGCGTGCAATCTGGCGTCGCTGAACCTGATGAAGTTCAAGCGCGCCGACAGCACGTTCGATGTCGAGCGCTTCAAGGCGGCCGTCCGCATCTACATCACCGCCCAGGAAATTCTCGTCGATAACGCCAGCTATCCGACCAAGGAAATCGCCGAGAACTCGCACATCTTCCGCACGCTCGGCCTCGGTTACGCGAACCTCGGTTCGCTGATCATGAGCTACGGGTTCGCCTACGACTCCGACGAAGGCCGTGCGCTCGCCGGTGCCATCACCGCGATCATGACGGGTCACGCGTATGAGCAATCCGCCCGGATCGCCACCGTCATGGGGCCGTTCGACGGACTGGACGACGCGCGTTGCTCGGGCGTACCCAAACCGCTCAAGCAGGACAATCGCGAATCGATGCACGGCGTCATTCAACTGCACCGCGACGCGGTCGAAAGCATCCAGCCGAGCCAGGAGTTCAACTATCTCAAGGACGAGGCCCGGCGCACATGGGACACCGCGCTCGCGCTCGGCGACCAGCACGGTTACCGCAACGCGCAGGTCACAGTGCTCGCGCCCACCGGCACGATTGCGTTCCTCATGGATTGCGACACCACCGGCGTCGAGCCCGACATTGCGCTGGTGAAGTACAAATTGCTGGCCGGCGGCGGCATGTTGAAGATCGTCAACCGCACCGTGCCCGAGGCGCTGCAACGCCTTGGTTACACGCCCAATGAAATCAAGGGCATCATCGAGCACATCGAGAAATACGACACCATCGAGGATGTGGAAGACGAAGGCGTGACCATCGCCAGCGGCCTTCGCGCGGAGCATCTGTCCGTCTTCGACTGCGCCTTCAAGGCCTATCGCGGCAAGCGCAGCATTCATCACATGGCGCACCTCAAGATGATGGGCGCGTCCCAGCCGTTCATCTCCGGTGCGATCTCGAAGACCGTCAATCTGCCGAACGAGGCGACGGTCGCCGACGTGGCCGATGCCTACATTCAGGCTTGGAAGATGGGCCTCAAGTGCGTGGCCATCTATCGCGATGGCTCGAAGCGTTCGCAGCCGTTGAACACGAAGCGCTCCGGCGACAAGCCGGAGGCCGCCAAGCTCTCCGTCGAAACCGAGCATCGCCTCACGGAGCTGGAGGGCGAAATCATCCGCCTGCGCGCCGAGGCCGGCATGCCGTTGCGGCGCCGCCTGCCCGAGACCCGCACCGCCGTCACACACAAATTCGACATCGCGGGCCACGAAGGCTACCTCACCGTCGGCCTGTTCGAGAACCAGCAACCCGGCGAACTCTTCATCACGATGGCGAAGGAAGGCTCGACCATTGGCGGCCTGATGGACGCCGTGGGCACGCTCACTTCGATGGCGCTGCAATATGGCGTGCCGCTCGAGGCGCTCGTGAAGAAGTTTGCGCATCAGCGCTTCGAACCGTCCGGCTTCACCAAGAACCCCGACATCCGCAACGCTTCGTCGATCATCGACTACGTGTTCCGCTGGATGGCCATGCAGTTCGTGCCCGGCTACCGGCAGGCCGCCCTCCCGGCCTCGGCCCAGGCCGAGTTGGCCATTCCGGGCCTGCTCGATGCAGAAAAAAAAAACGTGAACCGGCCGGTGCCTGACCTGCCGCTGGCGGAGGACACCGAGATTGTGTTCCGCAGCAACGCCGCCCAGCCGGCGAAGCCCCTCAAGCCGGAGCAACACCAGCCGCCCACGCAGATCAACATCTTCGTGAACCAGGCGGACGCGCCGAGTTGCCCGAACTGCGGGCACATCGCCGTGCGCAACGGCGCGTGCTACAAATGCTTGAACTGCGGCGAAAGCCTCGGTTGCTCGTAAACGGTTGGGTTAATGGGTGATGTTCCAAAGCCGGGGCGAAAGCCCCGGCTTTGTTTTTTTGCCGGGATCAAAAGTGTTTCCGGCGAATGGTTGAGCACACGAATCGTCGGCGCGATGGCCGGCCTTGGAAATAATCAGGGCCGGGCTCACGGTGCCGGCCCACATGGCTGCCCGATTCGAGAGCTTCAGGCGCGATGGAAAATACCTGCGCGATCCTGACTGAAACGAATCGCGGGACCGTGCTGAAGGTCAACTGTTGCTTGCGCTGATTTCGCGCAGCCGCTAATCGTTCGCGGTGTCCAAGCCCGCTTCTTCCACCGCCACCGCCACCGCCAGCCCCGCGTCCGCGTCGCCGTCCACCGCCGGTCTGCGCCGGTTCCTGTACCTGCTCGCCGGGTTCAACGGCGGGGCGATCCTCATCGTGGAGATCCTTGGGGCCAAGATGCTCTCGCCCTTTTTCGGTACTTCGCAGTTTGTGTGGACGGCGCAGATCGCGGTGACGCTGGTGTCGCTGGCGGTGGGCTACTGGTTTGGCGGCCGGCTGGCGGATCACTCGCCGGACTTGAAGCGCTTGTGCTGGTGCATGTTGGCGGCGGCGGTTTATCTCGTGGCCACGGTGCCGCTGGTGAAACCGGTTTCTTTCGCGGCACTGCGCATCGGCAGTCTGGCCACCGGCTCGATGCTCGCCGCCGCTTTTCTCTTTTTTGTGCCGCTGACCCTGCTGGCGGTGACCGGGCCGTTTCTCATCCGGGCGATGATCCGTTCCATGACGGATGCCGGCGGATTGGTCGGCCGCGTCTCGGCCATCAGCACGTTTGGCAGCGTGGGGGGCACGATGCTGACCTCGTACCTGCTGATTCCCCTGCTGCCGAATTCTGTGGCCATGTATCTCACGGCGGCGGCCGTCGCCGCGCTGGCCCTGGCTTACTTCCTGATCTGGCACCGGGGTGGCCGGGCGGCGGCCGTCGTGGCGATGCTGACGGTGCTGCTCATCGGGGCGGTGGCGCGCAAAGACGGGATCGGCGCGGCGCTGCCGGGCTTTCGCGAGATCGCGCGGGCCAATTCCGATTACGGCCTGTTGCAGGTGCTCGAACGGGAGGGCGGGGACTTGCGTTACTACTTGAACGATCTGCTTCTCCAAAACACCTACGATCCGGTTACCAAGCAGAGCGCGTCGCTGTTCACGCACATGCTCCATGGCCTGGCCGAAGCCTACACGCCGCGGATCGAACGCGTGTTGTGCATCGGCATGGGCGTGGGCGTGGTGCCCATGCAGTTCGCGCATGCCGGCGCGCAGGTGGACGTGGTGGAGATCAATCCCGCCGTGGTGCCGCTGGCCGAGGCGCACTTCGACCTGGACGTCAGCGCAATCAACCTGACCATCGGCGACGGCCGGCAGTACCTCCACGAGTTGCCGGCCGGCGCGTACGATTCGCTGGTGCTGGACGCGTTCCTGGGGGATTCCTCGCCCTCGCACCTGATGACGCGCGAAGCCTTCGCGGACATGCGCCGGGTGCTGAAACCGGACGGCGTGCTGGTGATCAATGCATTCGGCCGGTTCGACGCCGGGCGAGATTTCATGGCCGCCTCCCTGGACAAGACGCTGAAGGCGGTTTTCCGCAGCGTGATCATCCACGCGTCCGGCAACGGCAATGTCTTCTACGTGGCCAGTGATCAATTCCCGCTCGTGATGCACCGCGAGCCCGACGTCGCCGCCGCGCACCGGACGCTGCGCTCCGAAATGCGGGCGGCGCTGGCGGGCATCATGCGCCCCGCCGAGACCAGCGGCATGGTGCTGACGGATGACTTCAACCCGGTGGAGATCCGGGACGCCCCGAA
>CAYXDZ010000168.1:0-7388 GCA_964463815.1 uncultured Verrucomicrobiota bacterium
CTGGCAGTAGGCTTGATACAGCGCGCCAAACGCCGCCCGCGACCGGGGTGAAACCAAGTCCGCCGCCGCCAGCACCACGCTCCAATGCGTGGTGTCAAACCGGCTGCCGTCGCCGGCCGGTTCGCGCGCGCTGAGTGCGGGCTTTTCCACACGGGACTTTCTACGTCCCCACAACCCGGCTGACCATCTTTTTGGCAGGCCATCCATTGGCATGAACCCCGTCGCTGGAGGACGGCCCGGTCTCGAATGCTGCTTGCTGGAGGGTTGGCGGGATGGTAGTTCACTCAACATGACTTCCGGGATTACCAAGAAACCGGTCGCCGGCCATTGGCTCTTCGCGGTTGCTGGCTGTTTGTTGCTCGGCTTGGTCGCGACTCCGAATTCAGAGGGCGCGGCACTTTCCGAAACGGATCGCGCCACGTTGCGGAAACTGGTCAAGCTGCCCACGATTAAACACGAAATCGGTTTTGGACTGAAGACCGGCGGGCCGGACGGGAATTTTGGCCTCTGGTCGGAGCGCGATTTGCAACTGGAACTGGAAAAGCTGGTCGCTGCGGAAAGTGATCGCCGGGACGATCCAAGATACTGGCTGCAACGTGCCCGGGTTCTTGGTGACCTGGACCACGAGGAGGAACGGGAAAGGCTCAATGCCAAAGCCTTGGCCCAGGCCGAGCGCTTGAAGCTCGCGGAGTCCGCAGATTCGGAAAAGCAGGTGTTGCTGGCGGAGGTCTTGATGGCAAACCAGCAACTGGAGAAGGCGGAGGAGCTTCTGCGAAAATTGATCACCGCCAACCCCGAGGATTGGCGGGCTTGGAACGAGCTGGGGAACTGCCTCGACCGGAGAGTGCTGGGCCGGCTGGAGAAGCCGAAGCCATCGGCAGATGGGGAGAGCGATGCTTCGGAGGATGCCTCACGGAAGCCCACCACCATCTGGCACCAACTCAAGGAATTGAAGTCGGAGTTTGAAGCCGCTTTGCGCTGCTTCGACCGCGCGGTCGAGCTGGCACCTGCCGAATCCAAACCCTACCTCGACCGGGCACACGCAAGGATGTTTTTTCTGCTATTTGAGTCGAAGGAACTCGGGGAGCCGTGGCCGGAAGACGGGTGGCGGCAAGCTCAGGCGGACCTTCAAAAATGGGCCGATTTAGAGCCTGATTCCATGTCGGCGCGAGTCGTTCCCGTGGGTTGGTCGGTACTCACCAGACAAGCCGCCGACCGTCGGGCTTCAGCAGCAGAAACAGAATCCAATACGGCACGGCCGCTTTCAGCGGACGACCGTTCCCGGATAGTGAATGCCGTGGAGCACCTTGAGCGCATTGCCTTGCGGTCCAGCGCCACGGAAGCGTCCAAGTGCTTTCAACTAAAGACATGGCTCCAAATGTTTCTCTTTGCGGACAAGCCTGATGATTCATCGATGCTGGGACGGTTGCGGCAGGATGCGGAGAGAGCGGTCGAACTCGATCCGCTGCGGACGGAGTCCTGGGAAATACTGATCCGGTTCCACAGCCGGGATGGGGAGATGGACTACCAAGCCGCACTGCCCTTTGCCGAGAGTTATGCCCGACATGTCCCCACGGGACGCGCCCACCTCTATCTGGCAAAAGTTTACGAGGGATTAGGGCGGGATCAAGATGCCGCGCGGGCGATTGAAAGCGGGCTCAAGCTGGAACCGGACGACGTCTATCTGCTGCTGGGCAAGGCCGCCCTAGCCCTCGGCAGCGAGCATGACTTCGCACTGTTCGAAGCAAAATTGAATTTGCTGAAAGCTAAGGCAGTTATTGATGAGCTGGCTGCCAAGTCAAAATACAGTTCTGAACAATTCAATGCCGTGCTCGTTGAATTGCGAAAGCTCGTGGCTTTGCTGCATGGGCTGGATGGTGACAAATCCGAAGCGATTGATTATGCAAAACGCGCCTTGGAAATGGACCCGGACGACAAACGAGCGAGCGAGATTCTGGCGGCTATGAATGCCTTGCCGGACCAGCCTCGGAAAGAAGCGACCGGGCTGGATCTCGATTAAGCCCGACCTCGCCCGAAAGCTTCCCAACGCCTTGGCAAGGCCGCCACGCCGGTCGGTTGGTGAAGGATTCACGCGGTCACATCAATGCCGGGCAAGCAACGGGGCGACCCGGGTGGGAAGCCGCGACTTTTTTCCTGGCTGCACGAGTGGCGGTTGTTCGCGGGAAGGACGCAAACGGCGGGCTTGAGGCAGAGACGCGCCGGTTTCCGGCCACCGCTCGACTGTGCTCGTCCTCCGCGGCCGGAAGCGGCGGCCCGCCGACCAGTCCGAATGAACCGGACGCCGAAGTTTCCAGCTTTTCGTCGCCCCGCGCCCCGCCTAGATTTTGACGATGACCCGATCGTTCGCGCCCCCGGTTTCCTGCCGCTTGGAATTGCTGCCCGGCCAGCGGGTGAGCGACCAGCTCCAGGCCGCCCATCGCTTCGGTTTCGACGGCGTGGCGTTGCCGGGCCGGTTGCTGGAGCAATGGCTGCCCGAGGTTCGCGCGTCCCGGGCGGACCGTCCCCTGCCCTTTGCGGGAATCTCGCTGGGCTTCAACGGCTCGCTGCTCCACCCGCAGGAGACGGGCCGGCGCGCGTGCCGGGAAAGCCTGCTGCGACTGCTCGATCTCGCCGCCGAACTGGATGCCGGGTGGATCAACGTCCCGCCCTGCCTGATCCAGGACAACCCCGCGCGCATCACGGACGCCGGCGGCCTCGCCTCCCTGGACGCGCGGCTCGATGCGCTGCTGCTGGACCAACTGCCGGCCCTCGGTGATGCCGCCCATGAGCGCGGCGTTCTGTTCCTCCTCGAGCCGGTCAACCGTTACGAGTCCGATTACCTGAACTCGGTCCGGCACGCCGCGCGGTTGTGCCAGCAATTGAATCATCCCGCCATTGGCTGCACGGCGGATTTCTTCCACATGCAACTCGAGGAGTTGGATACCGCCAACGCCCTGCGCGCCGCCGGAGGGGCAATGATCCGATTGCCCGGTGAAACAACTGATCCTGCGGGGCGACCGGCAGGCTGTCCGGCCGTCCGCCACGTTCACGTGGCCGAAAACACGCGCGTCGAACCGGGACCGGGGTCGCTCGATTTCCGGCCGGGCTTTGGTGCCTTGAAGGAAATGGGTTACACGGGCTGGATTGAAATCGAATGCCGGCGTTTGTCCGGCCCCCCCGAGGAAGTGCTGCCGCGATCGGCTGATTATCTGAGGCGCATGTGGCGCGAAGCGTGAAGCCTCTTTCAGCTCCGGCTGCTCTCGTTGGCGAGATTCCACACGGAAGGAATCAGCAGCCGATGTGAGTGGCCTTCACTTTTCAGCGCCTTCCGGAAAGTGTTTGCGCGGACTCGAGGCCGCGGTTTATGCCAGCCTTGAAATTTCCGGGGTTTTCTGAACCCTGTCCGAAACCCGGCTCCGGCCATACCCCAGCAACCACCATGGAAACCTCGAACTCCCCAAACCCGCGACCGGGCTCCACCACCCCGAACGCCGCCACGGGTGCCAGCAACGACAAGCTGTTTATCGTGCTCGCTCACCTGTCGCCCTTTCTTGGCGTCGGCATCATCCTGCCCTTGATCATCTGGCTCGTGAAGAAGAGCGAGGCGGACAACGTGGCCTACCACGCGAAGGAAGCGCTCAATTTTCAGATCACGGTATTGCTGGCCGCCATCGTCTGCTGGCTGCTGATATTTTTACTGATCGGCATTGTGCTGCTGCCCTTATTGATTCTGGGCGCGCTGATACTGGCCATCGTGGCCGCCGTGAAATCCGCAAACGGCGAGCGTTACCGGTATCCGTTTATCCTGCGTCTCATCGGTTAGCCCCGGAAGCAGCCGGTCATCGGCTGGCAGCCCCCCGATTGACTTTAGCCCAACGCCATCATGCTGGTCATCTCCAACAGCGTCACGATTCCCGATCACGAGATCGAGATCACGGCCGTGCGCTCGCAAGGGGCGGGCGGGCAGAACGTGAACAAGGTCGCCACCGCCGCGCATCTGCGTTTTGACATCCGCGCGTCCTCCCTGCCGGAAGCCGTCAAACAGCGACTGCTGGCCTTGAGCGATCATCGCATCACCGGGGACGGCTTCATCGTCATCAAGGCGCAGGAAACCCGTTCGCAGGAACAGAATCGCGCGGCCGTTCTGGCGCGCTTGAAGGAACTGATTCGTCGCGCGTTGGTGGCTCCCAAGAAGCGCAAACCCACCAAGCCGGGCAAGGCCGCCAAAGAGCGCCGGTTGCGGCAGAAGACATTGCGCAGTCGCACGAAGGCGCTGCGGCAACGCGCATTTGACAGTTGAGAATTGGCAGGTTGTCCAAACTTCAAACGTGGCACGCCTTGAGCGCTGGAGCTGAGTTCCGTCACACCCTTTGTCCGATGGGCTCCGCCGCGCTTTCCGGCTTCTCCAGCCAGGCATAGAGCGATGGCAGCACGATCAGCGTCAGCACTGTCGAGGACAGGATGCCACCGATGACCACCGTCGCCAGCGGGCGTTGCACTTCCGAGCCGGTACCCGTCGCCAACGCCATGGGGACGAAGCCAAACGCAGCCACGAGGGCCGTCATCAAGACGGGACGCAACCGCGCCAGCGAGCCCTCGCGCACAGCCTCATTCACCGGCCGGCCTTCCGCCACGAGCTGCTTGATGAAGGTCACCAGCACGATGCCATTGAGCACCGCCACCCCGCTCAAGGCGATGAAGCCCACCGCCGCCGAGATGCTGAAGGGAATCTCACGCGCCCACAACGCGATCACGCCGCCGGTCCACGCGAGCGGCACGCCGGTGAACACCAGCAACGCATCGCGAACCCGGCCAAACGTGGTGAGCAGCAGCAGGAAGATCAACCCGAGCGCAGCCGGCACCACCACCTGCAACCGGCGGCTCGCGGAGAGCAGTTGCTCAAACTGCCCGCCCCACGTCGTCCAGTAACCGTCGGGAATCACGACCTGCTCCAGCACCCGCTGTTGCGCTTCGGAGACAAACGAACCGAGATCGCGTCCGCGCACATTGGCCGTGACGACGGCGAAGCGTTTGCCGTTCTCGCGGCTGATCTGGTTCGGCCCGGACACCAGCGTTATGTCGGCGACTTCGCTCAACGGCACGTGGGGTGCCAGCCGTTTGGCGGGCGCAAAAGGTTGCGCTTGGGGATCTGCGTCCCCCCTCTCCCGAGTGGGCACCGGCACGGGCAGGCGCTCCAGCACGGGCAGGTTCGTACGGAGATTCTCCGGCAGTCGCACCACCAGATCGAAACGGCGATCCCCCTCGAAGACTTGGCCCACGGATTCGCCACCGAGCGCGACACGCACGAAATCCTGCACGTCGGCCACGGCCATTCCGTAACGCGCCAGCGCCTCACGTTTCGGCGTAATGGTGAGCATCGGCAGGCCGGTGATCTGTTCGACCTTCACGTCGGCCGCGCCGGGGATGGCTTCAAGCACGGCGGCGGCGGCTTCACCCGCTTCAAAGAGCAGTTCCATGTCGTCGCCAAAGATCTTCAACGCCACATCGGCGCGCACCCCGGAGATGAGTTCGTTGAACCGCATCTGGATGGGTTGCGTGAATTCGTAATTGTTGCCGGGAATTTCGGCGGCGGCGGCCTCCAACTCGGCGACCAGCGCCGCCTTGGGCTTGCGCGGATCGGGCCACTCGCGGCGCGGCTTCATCATCACGTAACAGTCCGCCACGCTGGGCGGCATCGGATCGGTCGCGACCTCGGCCGTGCCGATCTTCGAGAGCACGTGACTCACCTCGGGGAACTCCTTGAGCCGCGCCTCGAGCTCATTCTGCATCGCCACCGCCTGCGACAGGCTCGTGCCGGGAATGCGCAACGCATGCAGCGCGAC
Source organism: uncultured Verrucomicrobiota bacterium (assembly GCA_964463815.1). Lineage (GTDB taxonomy): Bacteria > Verrucomicrobiota > Verrucomicrobiia > Limisphaerales > RI-55 > RI-55. Next base: position 5,844 of record CAYXDZ010000168.1, read on the forward strand.
ATCGCCCTCGTCGAGGCTGGGCACGAACTCCGTTCCCATGCGCGAGGCGAGAATGCCGGTCACCGCCAGCAGCGCGAGCGCGCCCACGACGACCGCCGCGCGGAAGTTGAGGGCCGCCGCCAGCACCGGCCGGTAAACCGCCTGGGCCGCGCGCACCAACACATTCTCGCGTTCCGCCACGCGACCGGTCACGAGCAGCGCCACCATGGCCGGCACGAAGGTGATCGAGAGAATCATCGCGCCCAGCAGCGCCGCGATGAAGGTGAAGGCCATCGGATGAAACAGTTTTCCCTCGACGCCGGTGAGCGCGAAGATCGGCAGAAACACGGTGATGATGATCAACTCGCCGAAAAGCGTCGCGCGCCGCACTTGATGCGCGGCCTGGAAGACGATGTCGAAGCGTTCGGCGCGCGTGAGCAGGCGGCCGAGGCGGTGTTGTTCCGCGGCGAGCCGGCGCAGGCAGTTCTCGACGATGATCACCGCGCCATCGACGATGATGCCGAAATCAATCGCGCCGAGGCTCATCAGGTTGCCGCTGACCCGACCCTGCACCATGCCCGTCACGGCGAAGAGCATCGACAACGGGATGACCAGCGCGGTGATGAGCGCGGCGCGGAGGTTGCCGAGCAGCAGGAAGAGAATGACGATCACGAGCAGTGCGCCTTCGACGAGGTTGTTGCGCACCGTCTCCAACGTGGCATTGACGAGTTCGGTGCGGTCATAGACCGGCTTCACGACCACGCCCTCCGGCATCGAGCGATTCACGTCCGCGATCCGCTCGTCCACCGCGCGGGCGACCGTACGGCTGTTCTCGCCCATCAGCATGAACACCGTGCCGAGCACGACTTCCTGGCCGTTCTCCGTGGCCGCGCCGGCGCGCAGTTCGGAGCCGATCAGCACCTCGGCGACATCGGTGATGCGAATCACCTGTGGCCCGCGCGTGGCGACCACCACTTGCCGGAGGTCGTCCAAGGTGGCGATCTGGCCGGGCGAACGAATGAGATACTGTTCGCCGTGACGCTCGATGTAACCCGCGCCGGTGCTGGCGTTATTTCGGGCGAGCGCCTCCATTATGTCGCGCACGGTCAGGCCGAACGCCAGCAATCGATCCGGATGCGGCGTGACGTGGTATTGCTTTACGAAACCGCCGATCGTGTTGACCTCGACCACGCCGGGCAGATTGCGCAACTGCGGTTTCACCACCCAGTCCTGCAACGTGCGCAGTTCGGTCGGTGTCAACGGTTCGGTGCGCGGGGCGTCCGGATCGTTCTCCACCGTGAACATGAAGATCTCGCCAAGGCCGGTGGCGATCGGGCCCATCTCGGGCGCCAGGCCGGGCGGCAACTCGTCTTTCACGGCTTGCAACCGTTCGGTGATGAGCTGGCGCGCGAAGTAGATGTCGGTCCCTTCCTTGAAGACGACTGTCACCTGCGAGAGTCCGTAGCGCGAGAGCGACCGCGTGTAATCGAGGCGCGGCAGCCCGGCCAGCGCGGTTTCGATGGGGAAGGTGACGCGTTGCTCGGCTTCGAGCGGCGAGTAACCGGG
>CAYXDZ010000169.1:0-2545 GCA_964463815.1 uncultured Verrucomicrobiota bacterium
GCGTTACGGCCGCTGATAAATAGCTGTCGGCTGCGTGGACGTGGGTTCCTCCTTCGGCGTCCAGATGCGGATGTTCTTCACCTTGCCGGTGTCGTCGAAGGAGCCGAACCCGATGTGGCCCAAGCCAAAGGTGGTGTCCTGAGCCTCCATGATCGGCTGCTCCAGATCGTTGAAATAGACCTTGATGCTGCCCGACTTCACGCTGCGTTCGAGCCGCACCCGGTGCCAGATTTCGAGACCCCAGTTTACGCCTTCGGTGGTCTTGGTGGCGAAGTTCTTCCGCGGCGCTTCATTCACGATGAAGACATTGTGCGCGTTCGGATCGGCCTTGGTGGCGATGTGGACGTAGTAGAACTGTTGCGGATTCTGGAGGCCGAAGAACAGGCACATGTCGCGATGACCATATTCGCGCCCCGTTTGCAGCAGGTCCACCTCGAGGATGAAATCCCCAAACTGCCGGTCGGCAATCAGCGCGATGTTCACGGGGGAGCGCACCGGCGGCTGATACTGGCTCTGCTGATGCAACTCCAGCGCCCGACCCTTGCCTTCACCCGACACTTTCCACGCGGCCTTGTCCGTGAAGACGAAGTGCTTCAGCGGGTCGCCACGTTCGAAAGTCTGTTCATACGCGAGTTGGTAATCCCCTGGCACGGCTGCGGAAACCGCCGGCGTCGCCGTGCGCGCCATAAATAGCGATCCCAGCAAGACGCTCGTCACCAGCGAGGATTGAAGAAACCATCCCATATTCCCGGTTTCAGATTCGGGCCGGCACGACAAACGGCTTGCGATACTTGCGGGTGAGGAACTCGTTCGCGAACTTGTTGTTGGTAAAGCGTTCCTTCGCGGGATTCATTTGCAAGTCCGCGCCCAGCGTGAGCGGAGTTTCCGTGAGATCAACCTCGTTCGCATTCAAGTGCGCCAGCATGCGCTCGTAGGTTTCGAGGCCCCCGACATCGGCCCGGATCGCCTCGCGAATCTGGCGGTCACTGGCCGGGCCGCCGATGCGGTGCGAAATGTTGCCCGTGTGGCACAGCGCACTGGAGAGGTGGCCTTCCAGGATGTCCGCGGTGAGATCCTCGACCTTGCGCGAGCGCACGGCCTTGATCCAGTTCTCGTAATGATCGTCCGCGCCGTTCCACTTCTTCAGCTCCTTGCCATCTTTGTCGTAGGCGGTGGCACTGTGATAATTGGGGATCACCACATGGCCGCCTTCGCAGTGAACGATCACCGCCACGCTGCCGCCCATGAACTTGTCCATGGCTTTCGAACCCTTCTTCTCGGGCAGACCACGCACTTCAAAGATCAACGGGGCCTTCGCGTAATCGTGATAAATGATCTGCGTGTTCGCGGTCTCACCGTCGTCGATGTAGCCCAGCCGGCCGCCTACGCTCCACACGCGCGGGGAGAGTTCCATCTCGCCGAGGAACCAGCGCGCGATGTCCATCTGGTGGATGCCCTGATTGCCGAGGTCGCCGTTGCCGGTGGCCCAGACCCAGTGCCAGTCGTAATGCAGATCCTTGCGGGTGAGATCGGCCATCTCCGCCGGCCCCAGCCAGAGATCGTAGTTAATGGAGGAAGGCACCGGCTGCGGGCCGACGACATTGCCGATGCTGTTGCGCGGTTTGTAGCAAAGCCCGCGGGCGATCACGATCTTGCCCAGGTTGCCTGCCTGCACCCACTGGACCGCATCGCGAATCGCGTGGCTGGAACGGCTCTGCGTGCCCGTCTGGACGATCTTCTTATACTTGCGCGCGGCGTTCACGATCTGCCGGCCTTCCCAGACATTGTGGGAAACCGGCTTTTCGAGGTAAACATCCTTGCCTGCCTGGATGGCCCAAATCGCCCCGAGCGCGTGCCAGTGATTCGGGGTGGCAATCGTCACCGCGTCCACGTTCCTGCTTTCGAGGAGGTCGCGTGTGTCCACGTAGGTTTCGACCTTCTCGCCGCGCTTCTCGAACTCCGCCGCGCCCCGGGCGAGCACGTCCGAATCGACATCGCACAGCGCGGTGATCCGGACCTTGTGACCCTTCTCGCGCAGCTTGTTGATGCCGCTGATGTGATCCTTGCCCCGGCCGCGGAAACCGATCACTGCAATGCGAATCTCGTCATTCGCCCCGATCACGGAAGATTCGGCGGCGAAGGCGGACCAGCGGGTGGCGAACAGGGCACCGGCGGAAGCGACCGCGGTGCTCTGAATGAATTTGCGACGATTGAGGTTTTTCATAAATGGATGGGGTCCTGGACGCGTGCTACGCCCGCTAAATTTCAATTATCTGCAGGACGCGTAATTTTCGTAACGGGCCGCCACGCCGGCCTCTGCCGTGGTGCCCTCATGGAAGTAGAAGCGATAGCGGAAAGTGACCTTCTCGCCTGCCTTGAGCTTGAGGTCGCCCACACCCTTCGGCTGGCGCTCGAAGTCGTGCTGGCCGAACGGGTTGGCGGCAAACAAACCGTAGTCGCGGACGTGCCACCAAGTGGGATGACGGGGATTCTCCGGATGATCGAAAATCGCGACGCCAACCGTCTTGCCATTCACCGGCCCGTA
>CAYXDZ010000169.1:2645-7359 GCA_964463815.1 uncultured Verrucomicrobiota bacterium
GCCGTCCTTGGCCACCAGCTTCTGCCGGGTCTTGATCACACCCGCGTCCCGGCCAGACTTCACTTCAATGAAGCCGTCGTGAACCGTCCGGCCGGCATTGGCCGACTCCGACCAGAAATCCACGCCGTTGATTTCGCCGTGGGCATACCACAACGCGCGGTGGTGCGGGTGATCCTTTTCATCGTTGGGCCCTTCGTTCATGGGCCAGTCGCGGGTCATGGGTGCGCCGCCCGGACCCAGGACAGGATAGAGGAACGGCCGAGAAACATTCTGGTAGTTATACTGCGTGAACGGCTCGCCATCGAGGGTGACCAGCAGCACGTCGCCGGATTCGGTGATTTCCACGCCCGGCCCGGAGCGGAGGGCGCTGTCTGAAGTCTGGCAACCGGCCGCGCCGCCCAGCAACGCCGCCATTGAAAGGGCACGCCAACACACGGAGAGGGTCATGGGAAAAACCTAACGACCCCTCGCGATAAGGGTCAACGGCAAAGTCCGCGCTGGAAAATGAAGGGGACACTTCTGTCGCCCAGTCACCACAACAATGCTGTCAAAACAGTGCTTGCCATGCCCTGACCCCCTGTCTAAGTTCTGCCCTCCTTTTTTGGGAAACAGGCCTCGATTCGCGCGGTAAGAGGCTGGAATCTGGCCGGTCCCGCGCCAACACACAGCAGCCTATGTCAGTAAAAATTCGGATGAAGCGCGTCGGTTCCAAGAATCAACCGATCTATCGCGTCGTGGTCGCGGACTCGCGCAGCCCGCGGGACGGCAAGTGCATCGAGGAAATCGGCACGTACCACCCGCAGCAGAAGACCAACAATTACAAGCTGAACTTCGAACGTGTCGAGTATTGGTTGAAGCAGGGCGCGCAACCCTCGGACACGGTTGCCAGCTTCATCAAGCGCATCCGCAAGGAAGCGGCCGCGCAACCCGCCGCCTGAGCCGGCCATGCAGGCATTTCTCGAATACGTGGTGAGCGGCCTCGTGAACCATCCCGAGGCGGTTTCCGTCACGCCGGTGGAGCAGGGGGGGGCCACGTTGTACGAATTGCGCCTGAACCCCGAGGATGTCGGCAAGGTCATCGGCCGCAGCGGCATGACCATTGGCGCGATCCGGACGCTGGCCCAGGTGGGGGCCGCGCACCAGGGTCGCAAGTGTGGCGTCGAGATCGTTGAGGATCGGCCGCGCCGCACGGATCGCTAATCCCTTTTCCCAACCGTGTTCCCGGATCATGAAGATCGACGTGCTGACTTTGTTTCCGGGAATGTTTGTCGGGCCGCTGGATGAGAGCATCGTCCGCCGCGCCCGGGATTCCGGCCGGTTGGACCTGAACGTTCACGATCTGCGGAACTACACCCACGACCGGCATCGCACGGTGGATGACAAACCGTTCGGGGGCGGGCCGGGGATGTTGCTGAAGCCGGAGCCAGTGTTTGAGGCGGTGGAAGCCCTGCGTGAAGCACGGACGCGGGTGATTCTACTGACACCCGCCGGCCGCAAGCTGACGCAAGGCATCGTCCGGGAGCTGGCGGCCGAAGCGAGCTTGCTGCTGGTTTGTGGTGCTTACGAAGGGTTCGATGAACGGATCCGTGAGCACCTGGCGGACGACGAGATCTCCATCGGGGATTACGTTCTGACCAACGGCGCGTTGCCGGCGATGATTTTGATTGATGCGGTGAGCCGGTTGTTGCCGGGAGTGCTCGGGGACGACCAGAGCGCGGCGGATGAATCCTTCAGCCACGGATTGCTGGAGTATCCGCACTACACGCGGCCGGCGGAGTTTCGCGGCTGGCGGGTGCCTGAAGTGCTGGTGTCCGGCAACCATGCGGCGATCGAGAAATGGCGGCGCGAACAGGCGTCGATCCGCACCCGGCAACGCCGGCCTGACTTGTTGGAAAATTTAACCGGAGCCCGACCGGGCGCCACGAACTGATACGCATATGAACCAAGCCTTGCTTGACAAGATTGAGGCGGAAAACTTCCGCAAGAACACCGAAGACTTCGCCGTGGGCGATTCTGTCCGCGTCCACACCAAGGTCGTGGAAGGCGACAAGGAACGCATCCAGATCTTTGCCGGCGTCGTGATCGGCCGGCGCGGCCGCGGGCTGAATGCCACGTTCACCGTCCGCCGCATCAGCTACGGGGAGGGCGTGGAGCGCGTGTTCCCGCTGCATTCGCCCCGCATTGACAAGGTCGAGATCGAGCGCAAAGGCCAGGTTCGCCGCGCCAAGCTCACCTACCTCCGCAAGCGCATCGGCAAGCGCGCCACGCTGGTGAAGCAGAAAAAGTTCGTCGCGGCCACGGCCTGACCGCCGTCGCCACGGTTTGCGCGGGACAACGGGCTGACCGCCTGTTGTCCCGCATTTTTTTGGCTCAACCGGGGCTTGTCTTTTGAGTTGATTGGGCAACACTCGCCGCCGTTCTCCAGAATGAAAACCGTCCTGCTGATCGACGACGAGCCAGTGTTCCGGGAGGTGCTGGGCCAGTTGCTGGAACCTCACGGCTGGAGAATCATCGAGGCGGGCGACGGGGAGACGGGCCTGGTCATGCTGACCCGGCACAAGCCGGACCTGGTGCTGTGCGACCTCATGATGCCCCGCTGCAATGGCTTTGCCGTCGCGCGGGCGATCCGGGGCGATCCCGAGCTGCGCAAGACCCGGGTCATCATCACCACCGGAAGCAGCTATTCCACGGATCGCATCCATGCGTTTGAATGCGGCGCGGATGAATACCTCGTCAAGCCCGTGCCGCTGGCGGAATTGCTGGCCACCATCGAGCGGGTCACCGCCGGCCAGGTTTCCGGCAAACGCTCGCCGGCCGATCGCGAGTCGGTCAGCGCCCTGCAGGCGACGCTGCCGCACGCCCGGGTCGTGAGCGCGGCCGGTGGGGATGGCAGCAATTTCCTGCGTTTCTGGGGCGTGCGCGGTTCAATTCCCACCCCGGGTGCGAGCACCATGTTTTACGGGGGCAACACCTCCTGCCTCGAGCTTCGTGCGGACGGGGAGATCATCATCCTGGATGCGGGCTCGGGCATCCGGCCGCTGGGCCTGCACCTGGCCTCCGAGTTCAACGGCGTGCCGCTCCACCTGACGCTGCTCATCTCCCACACGCACTGGGACCACATCCAGGGCTTTCCGTTTTTTCTGCCGGCGTACAACCCGGTGAACCAGGTTCACGTGCTCGGTTATGAAGGCTCGCGCAAGGGGCTGGAATCCATCCTCTCCGCGCAGATGGAGAGCCCGTACTTCCCCATCGGCCTCAAGCAAATGCCCGGCAACATCCAGATCACCGAGCTGCGGGAGTTCAATTTCGAGGTCGGCCGCGTGAAGGTTCAGGCGACGTTCACAAACCATCCCGGCATCTGCATGGGCTACCGGCTCGAGACCAGCAACGGCAGCATCGCCTATCTCCCGGACAACGAGCCCTTCCAACGGCTGCGCTCCCTGCCCAGCCAGGCCAGCGGCGACGCGACGCAGAACGCCGCCTATGCCCGGACCCAGGACCAGCGGTTGATCGACTTCGTGAAGGACGTGGATGTGCTCGTGATCGACGCCCAATACAACGACCGCGAATATCAGAAACACGTCGGCTGGGGGCACGGGTGCCTTGACGATGTGGTGGCCCTGGCAATTCTGGCCAACGTGAAGCGGCTCTTTCTCTTCCACCACGACCCTGGGCATGACGACGCGGAAGTCTCGCGCATGGTCGCCTGGGCCAGGCAGATTGCCGTCGAGCAAGGATCGTCCATCCGCATCGAGGCGGCGCGTGAAGGGCTGGAAGTCTTCCTGAAACCGGAACGCCGGGCAAAGTCCGGTTGACTTCTGACGGCCTGCGGGCAAGGACCTGCGGGCGGTTGACAGCCGGGGGCGGGAACGGCAGTTTCCCAATCACCAAACATCAACAAGGAGTGACCATGCGGGGCTTTAGGAATTTGTTCCCAATCTGCTCGGGAATCGTGCTCGGACTCGGGCTGGCTCTCACCCTGCCGGCGATAAGTTCAGCCGCTGTCCTCCACGTTGACCAGGCTCGTCCGGGACCAGGTGAGGGCGATGGGTCAAACTGGTCACACGCATTCAAGACCGTGACCGAAGCCCTGGATGCGGCAAGTCTCGGAGACGAGATTTGGGTCGCCCGGGGAACTTACCTTGAACGAATCACGCTCAAGGCGGGGGTGAAACTGTATGGCGGCTTTGACGCCACCGAGACCTTGCTTTCCGCGCGCGACTGGCTGGAAAACCGGTCCATCCTCGACGGGGAAGCGGCGGGAACGGTGGTGACTGTTGAACCGGGGGCTGACGACGCAACCCGCATCGACGGGTTGGTGATTCGGAATGGTCGCGGGGGGCTTGGTGGAGGGATTCAAGTCATTGATGGCAGTCCGGTCATCGCCAACAACTGGATCGTCCGGAATGTCGCGACCAACACCGGGGGTGGGATCTATCTGGCCACCAGCGCGTCGTTGGTAATTTCCAACCGGATTGCAGGAAATTGGCTGACCAATTACCAGGATTTCGTGCTGGCTGGCGGCGGCGGCATCATCAGTTCCAATGGCGCGCCTCACATTCACGGTAACCAGATCGTTGATAACCACGCTCACTACGGCGGTGGGATTCGCATCTGGGAAGGTTCAGCGCGGATCGAGGGAAATTCGCTGACCGGTAATGAGTGCTTGTGGCTGGGAGGAGGAATTGAAGTCGCGGAAGCTTCGGTCGTTATC
>CAYXDZ010000170.1:0-5199 GCA_964463815.1 uncultured Verrucomicrobiota bacterium
TCCGATACAATTCAGGATCTTTGGAGCGCATCATCTCAAATATTTCAAAATGCGTTTTAACACTGCCATCAGGGTTACGGATTGCAGGCGCGAATGTCGGGTCAGCCAGAGCCTGTACCCGATAGGCGGCGGCCTCATGGTGCAATGTACCGCTGACACTAAGAGAGACACTGAAGCTGTCCGCCGTGGGTCCATGCGCTCGCTGCAGGACATGTTCGGTTTCATGAGCAGCAAGTCCGGCCGCCCGACTTGCACTTTCCGCCTTCCATAACCAAATCTCGCGAGGAGCTGCATTTGGGTTAACGGCAGCAGCACTGTTGTTGTAGGGGTTGTGATCCAACTTCTTATAAATGGCGTATCCTTTGGAGTCTGGATTGAGTGGCCGCGCCATTCCTTTTCGGGCATTTTTTGGAGCATTGAATGCCTCGACCCTTTCACCACGTTTCAGCAAGGAAACAGTGCGATAGTTTTCAGCCGCCCCATTGGCCCGGCTGGCGCGCTTGACGCTTGCGAGAGACAATACGTCTTCTGATGCCGCCCGCTCGTCTCGATGAATCGGCCTCCCCAAAGGTTGCTGCCCGTGTCGTCGGGCCTGAATTGCCCGCGCTTGCGCTGCCGAATCCACAGATCGGTCCAAGAAACTGGTGCCCATTCCTCGCCGAGATCGGATTTCAGCAATGCGTTCACGACGACTTAGGCCTTTTGGCGGTGCCCAAGAATGCGCGTACCTCGAATCGAGAAAACCACCCCTTTGAGTCCACAGGCCACTCGGATCTCGATTGCTAGTGGGATTATTTCCAATCGCCGCGTAAAGATTGACACTGTCCTCATAACCCATCGGGTCCGGCTCAAGGAACATCCCCGAGAACGGATCGTAAAAGCGGGCGCGCAGGTAGAGGAGTCCGGTGTCGTAATCAAAATATTGGCCGTGGAAGAGGAAGGGCGAACCGACGGTGCTGCGGGTCACGGTGCCGCCGTCGGTAACAGGATTGCCCGCGGCGGTGTAGTAAACGGTCCCGGGCACGTTGGTGGCCGTCAGGCTCACGCTTTGTTCCAGAACGTGATTGTCCCAGTCATCTGTGAGCTTGCCCGGACTCAGCACCAGATTGGTGGCATTGGTCATCGGCTGTTCCGGCGTGAACACGATGACCGAGTAAGGCGCATAGCCGGGAACAACTTCAGGCAGTTCAGATCGACCCGCGGGCTGGGCCACCAAGTCGGTGTAGGAATGGGTCAGCCGGCGGATGCCTCCTTGCAGACCGAGATCGGAGACAATCGCAGTCACCGGTTCGGACATCTCGATCAGCAACGCGCCGCCAGCACCGCCAATGACGCGTTTGATGACGGGCGCGGTGTTATCGCGTGGTTCGATCGTGGGCTGACCAAAGGGATCGTAATAGACCCGCTCTTGCACCACCCCAAAACGATCGGTCACGGCCACGACCGAATGCTGATCATCGTAAATGTAATAGTGGCGGCGGAGAACGCCATTCCCATCCGGCAAATCGGCGGCACAGGGCGCGTCGCTGTCTAAATATAAGTAGCGGCCGAGGAGGATCGGGTCGGCGCCGGTGCGGTCGAATTCCTCCAGGAGCCGACCGGCGTGGTCGTAAACGAAATGCCGGTAGTCGATGACCGTTCCGCCCTGACTGATCTTGCGCGCGTAGCGGAGGCCGCTGGGTTGGAAAAAGTTCTCCATCACCACACCATCCGCGCGCTCGATCCGCACCAATTGCCCCAGGCCATTATGCTGGAGCGAAGCCTGCACCGGGATGGGAATGACGCCGATGGGTGCGCGACTCCAGAGCTGCGCACTGGCCACCCGACCCATCGTGTCCGGTTGCCCACGACTCACACCATCGACAGTGGCAGGCAGCAGGAAACCATCGTGACCGGTCCAAGAGGCAGCGAACGGCGGTAACACAGAACCCCCTGGGGCTGTGACCGGAGCAGTCAGCAAGTAGTCGAGTCCGGTCGCTTCGTAATTGTAGGCGCGTTGGTAGCTGAGGCGGCTCAAGTCCGTGCCGCCTTCCGCAGGTATTCCGCCCACCTGCGCCCGCGTCAAACGTTCGCCGTTGTCGTAGGAAAAGTTGTCCGTTTTGCCCGCGCGATGCAGGAACTGGCGCATTTCGACGTTGTTGGCCGCGTCATATTGATAACGCAGCTCGGCCTGCAAGGCGCCGCCCGGAATGCGGGCATAGCGTGAACCGATCAGCCGGCCCCGCGTGTCGTAACGTTTATCAACGCGAAGGACACCACCGAAATTGATCAGGCGCGGTTGCCTGTTGCCCTGCCACTCAGTCACGGAGGCAATCTCTTCAATCGTTCCTTGGAGGCCGGTCAACCGGCCGGCGTTGTCGCGGACTTCATTCACCACGTAACCCGAAGGATACGTGATGCGACTCCGCGTGAGATCGTTGCGATAGCTGTAGCCAACGGTGAAGTCCGCACCATTCTCCGTGAAACGTGCGCTCAGCAGAGGTCCGGCTTTGTCGTAGGTGTAACTCGCCCGGTTCCCTGAACCCCCGCTTTGCTCGTAATTCACTACGCGCGGGCGGCTGAGAGCGTCATACTCGGTCGAACTTTCGTAGGTCGTGCCGCCAAATCCGACCGTGCTCCGAGTCGGGCGCTTTTGCAGGTCGTAGTCGAGACTGATCGTGCCGCCCGGAAGCGTGATTGACCTCGGGTTGTTCCGCGCGTCGAAACCGCTATAATCGATAGGCGCACCGTTACGCTGCGTCCGGCGGGTGAGCCGGAACAAGTTGTCATAAGAGTAATCAAAGCCCTTGCCCGGATCTCCGGAGTACTTCATCTGCCGCTGGGCGTCGTGGCGGAAACGAAACTCCATGCCATCGGCCCGTCGGCGGGTGAGTAATTCGCCCAAAGCGGTGTAGCTGATGCGCGTGGTGTTGTTGCGGGCATTCCGAAGTTCGAGATTCTTTCCGTCGGCGCGCGGGACGAACGTTGCAACCGGCCCAAAGTTGTCGGCTGCCGTCTGGCGATAATCCAGATCGTTGTAGATAAAGGTGTCCGCATAGGAGGCACCGTCCTCCTCCCGTGACATGTGCTCGACGTTCCCATTGCCATCCGTGGTCAACGTCGTGGTCACAATGGAATCCGCCTGCCTAGTCGGGTAGCCGGCGGCATCCCAAAATTCAGTTAGCGTCTGTCGCGGCCCGGTGGCGGTGCGCATGCCCACGTCGTGGGTGAAGAAGTCGGTACGACTGACGGTGTCGCCGTTGGCCGTTGCGGATAACGTCCGCCCCAACGCGTCAATCTGGCCGATCACGCGATCCTCGACGACACCAAACGCCGGGTCGGTGGTTTTCTGGCTCTTTAATTCGCCGCCACGGAAATAAGTGCGTTCGGTTAGATACGTCTGGGTGCCCGAGAAGATCCGCGTGGCGATGGGGCGATCCAGGCCGTCGTAATCCGTCGACAGAACCACATCGCCCCCTTTTTTCACCTCCAGAATGTTGCCATGGCGGTCGGGTTTGTATTCCTCCACATAGGTTTCCAGAGACATCCTGACAAGGTGTCCAAGCGCGTTATAGTCGAAGCTTTGCTTCGAACCACCGGGATGTTCGACCACCTTGACCCGAGAGACATCGTCGGGAGTGTAGTTGTATTCAATGGTCGTTTCGGCGCCGTCCACCTCGACGCCACTGACGCGCCGGCGGGTGACGAACCCCTTCACGTCGATGTCGAGTCGGATCTCACGTAGTTTGCCGTCACCCAACTCCTCCTTTTGGTAGATCATCCGGCCTTGTTCGTCATAGGCCGCCTGCTGAACGCTGGTGGAACGTTTGATCTCCACCTGCTGAAGATTGCGATTGTATTTGAACTCAGCCGCAGCCCCGCGTGGAGGCTCGATTGAAGCCGGCTCACCCAACCGGCCAGCGACTCCACCACCATAGTTGTACGTGGTCGAATACGGACCTTTGCGAGTGGTTTGAACGAAGCCGTTGGCCGCATTGAAGGACGATGTCATTGCGATCCCGTCGTAGTCCGTGTGCTCGGTCAACTGGCCGTGGTCGTTGTAGTCGAACGTTTCTGTTCCGGCCGAATCGTGCTGGATCGAACGGACGAAGCGATGGTCAGGAGACAACGTGTAGGTCGTGGTGAAGCCATTGGCATCTGTGTGCTCACCCGACGGAAGATTGTAGTGCGGATCGTAGCTGTAGGTTTCAGTGTAGCCCTCACCACCGCGTGTCCCGGGTTCAACCGTCATGGACAATAAATTTCCACGCGAACGGAATACCGGGTTGCTGGTATCATATACGAAGCGGTGAATGCGGCCTTCCGGATATTTGGTGACCGTGACCAGCCCGTTGGCATCGTGTTCCTGTTCCACTTTGGCCGGTTCAATCCCTGGGCCGGAGACGATCGTCACTTTTGGATGGCCGAGTTTGTCCAACGTAATCTCGGTGACGCGGCCGTCGGCCTGTTGGGTCTTCGTCTTCTGGTTGTCGAGTTTGTGGGCGGCGTTTTCAGGCGGAACCTCAACTCGGGTGTTGAGACCGGTCCCGCTGCTCCCCTTGGCCACGGGGACGCCGTGCGTTCCGGGCACGGTTTCGGAGGCCACAAGTGGAGTCATGTTCTGGCCGACAGCCACGCCAACGATGCGGCATTTCTCGTAAAGATAATGAGTTTGATTGCGGCCCGCGAAACCGCCGTTCTCCCCCTGCAATTCGATGCCTTCACGACGGATGAGCAGGCCCTCGTCGCTGTAGAAGAAAAGCACGTCACGATCAGCGTAATCGCGCAAACGGCAGATCTTGCCCAAGATGTGAGGATTGTCGCTCCGTTCGTCCAGCCCGGCAACAAAGTCGGAATCGCTGTCCCGCCGATAGAACCCGAATTCAACGAACCGGTCATCCGTCACGGAGTGGTCGTCAATCCGCCGCAACCAGCCGCGCCGGTCGTATTCCAGCTCGTGACGGTTCGCCGGGAAACGGTCGATGATCGTCTCCAGCCGGCCGTTGGCGGCGTAACGGAAGCGCATGCCGTCGGGGGTGAGGCGTTCGTACTTGCCGTCCTTGAATCTCACCAGCAGATCAAACACACCCGGTTCCGGCAGGAAATAATCCGCCACGATCGCCTCGTAATTCAGGTTCTTGACCAGGGGGTCTTCGGAGAAGTCGGAAGGCATGTCTTCCCCACGCCACTGAAAGAGCACGATTCGTCCGGCACCTGTGT
>CAYXDZ010000170.1:5209-7321 GCA_964463815.1 uncultured Verrucomicrobiota bacterium
TGTGTGGAAGAGCAGGTCCTTGCTGCTGCCCACCACGCTGTCTTCGAGCGTGCCACGTGGAATGAGCGGCATTTTGAACCCAGCGGGGAACAACTGCGGCTGCAAATCGGTGATGCGCTGGTTGTAGTTGAAGTCCCAACCTAGGCCGAAAGGTCCATCGTAGTTGTCCTGGCCACCAATGGTCCGCTCGATTTCGATCGGCATCCGCGGACTGGGCAGGCTTAGGTCCGTCGCTTCAGTCCGAAACTCCCCGCTGTGCGCGGATACCGAACCAAAGGTACCATCCAGCGCCTCGTCACCAGCGGCAGGAGGCGGGTTCGGCCCAGTGATATAGGAAACGTCCAAGGTAGAAGCCACGGCAGCGGACACCGGAAAAATCACGCTTTGCGGCATGTCCACCCGGGCGGCAAAAAGCCCAATGGGCTGATTGTCCTGCTCGGTCGGCTCGAGGAATGCCCGCAAACCGGCTCCGCTCCAGAGGATTTCCCGATCCCCGTTGAGGCGTTGGAACACCACATCGTCTATCGACATCGATTCATACACGAGCACGAAGGGCCGGGACAGGTAGCGGTTGTAGAAGGGGCTGCGCGGGTCGTGGCTCATCCGGTAGGCCAGCAACGGGCGGATCGGCGCGTCGCAGTCCGGCCGCAGCGTGATGTTCAACGCCTCCAAGGTGTCCGCCTCCACCGCGCGCACCGGCGGGAAGCCCGCGCCCGGATTGGGGAGGGGCCAACCGGCCCGGGACAAGGATTCCATACCCAGCTTGATCGTCTCGCCCGCGCCGCCGGGGGCCTCGACCAGCACATGGTAATGCACCTCCGGATTCGCCGGGAACAAATCCGAGGTGTGACCAAGATGGTCCGCCTTGACCCGAGCGGGCACCAAGTAGTTCGCATATTGCGCGCGGCCCATCAGCGTCAGCAACTCGCCCTCTCCGCGCATGAGAATCCGGGGATCGACTACCTCTGGAGCCAGGGGGAAGTTGATGAACGACAGGATCGGGGCGACCTGCACAATCTCGCCGCGGCCCCACTCCGCGAGCGCCCGGACGCCCTGCGGCGACGTGCCCACCGTGCGCATCCGGCCACCGGCGTAAGGAGAATAGCCAACCACCGCCGGGTGCAGTTGATTGGGCTGATCCTCCGGCGGGGCCGCCATGGCCAGTTTCCGCGAATCAATATGGAACACATGGCTGACGGTCGCCAGTTCCAGCAGCCCATCCTCGCGGAGTTGGACCGAGCGCAACTGGCCGCCGGAAAGTTCCTCGGAGAAACGGATTTCCCCGATCAACGCCGGAGATTCCGGCAGCGAAATGTCCAGCGCCACCAGCCGATGCCGCCCCTGCCGGTCCGGCGAGAGCGACACCAGCGCCACCACGGGCGTAAAGATGCGGCCGTTGTCCTCCACCGGCAGGCCGTCGATGATCGTGACGCGCCCCGGATAATCCGCCGCGGCGAAATCCACCGAACCGGCGTTGATATCCTGGCCGTTGAACGCCAACGTCCGGTATTGGGGAAACACCGGCCGGCCGGTGTCCACGTTGCCCCCGGCGGTCAGGGCAAAGCCGCCGGTCAAGGTGACGCCAACCGTCCCTCCAGTGACGTCGAAGTCGAGAATGCGCTGGGTCGAGCCGAAGATGATGTAGCTCTGCTTCTTCCCGTAAAACTCAGCCGGCTGGCGTTGCGGCAATGGCAGGCTGTCGCCGGGGCCGACATAGTCGCCGTTGCCGTCGGCATCGACGCCCTCCTTGCCACTGGCGGGAAAGGTGTCCTGCTGCGCACGCGTCGCGTGCCAGCCGATGAGCAGTTCCTGGAGATTCACGAAGGCGACCTGATGAATGTCCGCTCCAAACTCCTGATAGACCAGGTGCGGTGCCGCCCACCGGATCTTGGGAACGGGGGAACCGACCCGGTAAGTCAGGATCGGCGAGGCGATCTCCCGCGGGTTGGCGGGATCCTCCATCTCAAAAACCCGCAGGTACTGGCCGCGCACAATCACCGTGTCGAGGTCGTCAATGATCGTGTCCAGATAACCGCCGACGACCGCCACCAGATCGTTGGTGCGGGTCGGTTCGTGAAGATTCAGCCGGTAGCGATATTGGGGAATCACCAC
>CAYXDZ010000171.1:0-7304 GCA_964463815.1 uncultured Verrucomicrobiota bacterium
GCGATTACCGGGTGCTCAATCACGAACCCGAGAACGAGGCGGCGCTCGTGCAACTTGGCGTCACCCGCACCGGCGCGCCCGCGTTGCTCAACCGGCACGCCGTCGAGGCGGACTGGCGGATTGTCACGGGCTTCATCGAACCGCACTTCTTCGCCGGCTTCAGCGGCGGACCCAAGGGCCTCATGCCGGGCGTCGCGGGGCTCACGACGGTGATGAGCAATCACGGCCACGCGAACATGAGTGATCCGCGCGCGACGTTCGGCGTCACCACGGGAAACCCGGTGTGGGAGGAACTGCGGGAGATCGCGCTGCGCACGGGGCCGAAGTTTTTGCTGAACGTAACCTTGAACGAAGCGCGACGCATCACCGGCGTGTTCGCGGGCGACCTGCTGGCCGCGCACCAGGCGGGTTGTGAATTCGTCCGCACGTCGGCAATGCAGAAGGTCACCGCACCTTTTGACATCGTGGTCACGACGAACAGTGGTTATCCCCTCGATCTAAATCTCTACCAGGGCGTGAAGGGTATGAGCGCCGGCGCGCGCGCGCTCAAGGAGGGCGGCCTGCTCATTCTGGCCTGCGAATGTCGCGAGGGCGTGCCGGCCGGCAGCCCCTTCGACCGGTTGCTCCGCGATTGCCCCTCGCCGGGGGAGCTGCTCGCGCGGCTCGCCACGCCGGGCTTCGTGCGGCCCGAGCAATGGCAGGGACAAATCCAGGCGTTGATCCAGCGCCGCGCCCGCGTACTCGTTCACAGCGCGTTGCCTGAGGATGTCCTTCGCGCGTGTCACCTGGAGCCCTGCCCCGACATCGCCGCCGCCGTGAATGCTGAACTGCAACGACTCGGACCCGCCGCGCGCGTGGCCGTACTGCCGCAAGGACCGCTGACCATTCCCTACCTTGCTTGAACCGATGAACACCCGTCGCTGCTTCCTGAAACAAACCCTCACCGCAAGTTCGCTGGGACTGTTCGCCGCCGGTTGCCGGAGCTTGTCCCCGTTGACGGCTACCCGATCGGTGGATTTTGAAGTGACCGAACTGCGCACCATCACCCTGCGGCCGGACTTGTATCATGGCTGGCCCACGCTGGCGCGGCGGCGCAATGGCGACCTCGTGCTCGTCTATTCCGGCGGACGCGAGGCGCATGTCTGCCCCTTCGGCCGCGTCGAGCTGATGAGCTCCCGTGACGAAGGACGCACCTGGAGCGAACCGCGCGTGTTGATCGAAGGCCCAATCGATGACCGCGATGCCGGCGTGGTGGAAACCTTTCGCGGCACGTTGCTCGTCACCACCTTCACCTCGCTGGCTTACGCGCCGATTCTGGACAGGGCGCTCAAGGAAGGCAAGTGGTCGGCGGAGCGCGTGGATCGCTGGCGCGCGGTTCACGAGCAGTTGTCCGCCGAAGAGCGCGAAGACCGGCTGGGTCAGTGGATGATTCGCAGCGAAGACGGCGGGCGGACCTGGAGCGAACCTTACCCCAGCATCGTCAACAGTCCGCATGGACCGATCCAGTTGCGCGACGGCCGGCTGCTCTACGCGGGCAAGGAGTTGTGGACCGGTGAACGGCGCAACGGCTTTTGCGAATCACGCGACGACGGCCGCACCTGGCGCTGGCTCGCGGAGCTGCCGGTTCGTCCCGGCGACCGCGCGGAAGAGTATCACGAACTGCACGCCGTCGAAACGCGGACCGGCCGCTTGATCACGCACATCCGCAATCACAACGAACCGAACCGCAACGAAACCCTGCAAAGTGAATCGGATGACGGCGGCCGCTCGTGGACCGAGCCGCGATCAATTGGCGTCTGGGGTTTGCCCTCGCACCTGCTGCGCTTGCGCGACAACCGCCTGTTGATGACCTATGGCCACCGGCGTCCGCCGTTCGGCAATCAGGCGCGCCTCAGCGCGGACCACGGCCGGTCCTGGTCGGAACCGTTGATCATTTCGGATGACGGCGCGGGCGTCGATCTGGGGTATCCCTCGACAGTTGAATTACGCGACGGCTCGTTGCTCACGGTCTGGTACGAGCAGATGGCCGGTGCCACCCGCGCGGTCCTCCGTCAGGCGCGCTGGTCGCTGCCCTCCTGACTTCGCCGACGGCGAAACTTCTCCGCCGTCATTTGACAGGCTTCGAACTACCTCCATAGATGTGCCCATCGCTGGACGAACGGTCGCGACCCGCAGACGGACAACGATTCGCAACACTCAACAATAATCAGCATCCGAAAAGAACTCGAATCATGAAATCACTCAAAACATTCCTGACCGGCACGATGGCGTGCGCCCTTCTGACCTTCACCGCCAACGCCGATCATCACGGTGCCAAGAAGGACATCGTGGACACGGCGGTGGGCGCGGGCAGTTTCAACACCCTCGTCGCCGCCGTGAAGGCCGCCGGGCTTGTGGAAACGCTCAAGGGCCCGGGCCCGTTCACCGTCTTCGCTCCCACGGATGAAGCGTTTGCCAAACTTCCGAAAGGCACCGTCGAGGATCTGTTGAAGCCCGAGAACAAGGCCAAGCTCGCCGGCATTCTCACCTATCACGTGATCGCCGGCAAAGTCATGGCCGCCGACGTGAAAACGATGAAAGCCAAGACCGTCAACGGCAAGGAACTCGACATCAAAGTGGGTGCCGAAGGCGTGACGGTGGACAAGGCCAAGGTGGTGAAGACGGACATCGTCACGAGCAACGGCGTGATCCACGTCATCGACACGGTCATGCTTCCGTAAACCTGTTCCGACATTGAACCACGGCGGGAACCATTGTTCCCGCCGTATTTTTTTTGGGGGCGCCAACCTTTGTCCTTAAGAGTTCTTGCACCGGGCCGATAACATCAGTACTTAACTTTCGTGCGATTTAGCACCCCGCCTGGTGACGAAGCCGGCGACCTAACAGTGATGGCTGTGGCACGGCTGATTATGGTTGTCGGGGGAAGCATCAGGGTGATGACGTAACACATGGTTAGAACCAAAAGCGTGACTTTTCCCAGGGTAAGAGAGAAAACCCTGGAACTTTTTCTTCCCGATATCCCCAGCGCTCGGTGAGCCACGCGTCTTCCGGCTCGCTGCCCACTGCTTGCGGATTACTGCTTACTTTCGTTCCCGTCCCCGCTACAAACACCCGCATGCCACGCGGCGCTCGAACTCCCCATTTTTATCTCGGCATCGAAGGCGGCGGCACGCGCACGGTCGCGTTGCTGGCGGACACCCGCGGCAAGGTGCTCCAACGCCTCGAAACCGGCCCCGCGAACTGGCGATTGGTTGGTCCCGCTCGTTTGCTGAAACAATTGCGCCAACAGGCCCGCCAATTCCCCAAGCCGGCCGCCGTGGCAATTGGACTGGCCGGGGTGCGCGGCGACGAGGATCGCGCAAAGGTCCGGCAAGTCGCGGCCCATGTGTGGCCGGACATTCCCATTCACACCTGTCACGATCTGGAAACCGCGCTGTGGGCGGCCGGAGGTTCTCCGGAAAAAATGCCGCGGGTCATTGTGCTCAGCGGCACCGGTTCGTGTTGTTACGGCCGCTCGCCCGCCGGAGAAACCGTGAAGATCGGTGGCTGGGGTCACATTCTCGGCGACAAAGGAAGCGGCTATGAAATCGGGCTGCGGGCTCTGAAAGCCGTCGTCTTCTACCTGGATCGCGACGGCGAGTGGACATGTCTTGGACGACGAATCCTCCGGGCCACACAGCTGAACGATCCCGAGCAGCTCATCGCCTGGGTACAAAGCGCCAGCAAGGATCAGATCGCCGCCCTGGCGCTGGAAGTTTTCGCGGCGGCGAAGGAACGCGACGCCATCGCCCGCGACATCCTCGAAGGCGCGGCCCACGTCCTCGCCAAGGACGCGGTGGCTTGCGCGAAGCGACTCGACCCGAGGGATGGACCGGTCGAGTTCGTCTTTGCGGGCAGTGTCTTGCAGAAGCAGCCGAAGTTCGCCGCGCAGGTTCGCCGCGCCATCAAAAAGGGTTTTCCAGCAGCGAGCTTCACCAAGTTGACCCGTGAGACTGCCTGGGGTGCGGTGGAACTGGCGCGTTCAATTCGAGCGCCGGTTTCCCGATCGGCCCAAGTCGTGCCTGCCAGGGCCAGCACGGCAACTGCGAGTTCAGCAATCCGGGAGGTTGCGAGTTCCCCCACCGAACAACGCAACCCCCGCTCGCTGAAGCTCGACCGCATGAGCATCGCGGAAGCGATGGAGTTGATGTTGTCCGAAGACGCGAAGCTTCCCACGGCGATTCGTCGCGAGCGCGCGGCCATCGAGAAACTCATCAAGCTGGTCGTCCGCGCCTTCAAGTCGGGTGGCCGCCTGTTCTACGTCGGGGCCGGCACGAGCGGGCGGTTGGGCATTCTCGACGCGAGCGAATGTCCGCCGACCTTCCGCACACCGCCCGAGTTGGTGCAGGGCATCGTCGCCGGTGGACAGCCGGCCATCTGGTCGGCTGTCGAAGGCGCGGAGGACGATCACGAGGCCGGCGGCCAGGCCATCGCTTTTCGCGGTGTTACCAGCAAGGATGTCGTCGTCGGGATCGCCGCGAGCGGGCGAACGCCCTTCGTCCGGGGCGCGTTGCGCGAAGCGAAGCGCCGGGGCGCGAAGACGGCGCTGATCGCCTTCAATCCGTACCTGCAGTTCCCGGCGAACGAGCGCCCAACCGTCCTGATCTGTCCGCGCGTTGGCCCGGAAGTGTTGACCGGCTCCACCCGGCTCAAGGCGGGCACGGCCACCAAACTGATCCTGAACATGCTCACAACCATCGCCATGGTGCGGCTCGGCAAGGTGATCAGCAACCTGATGGTCGATCTGAATCCGTCGAACGCGAAGTTGCGGGATCGGGCGACCCGAATCGTGGCGACGCTCACCGGGCAGACGATGGCCACTTGCCGCGCGGCGTTGGAGCAAAGCGGCTGGGATGTGAAGCGGGCCGTGAAGTGTCTTCGGCGCACCCGGTAGGTCCACGCTCCCGCCGGCCTTCAGTTCCTCCGCTGGCTCAAGGCTCGGCCGGAGCCTCGCCCTGGCGTTGATCTACGCCGTCCCCTCCAGAATCTTCACGTAATCCGCGATGCCCGTAGCCGGGGTAAACTTCGGCACCCACCCGAGTTCCTCCCTGGCTTTCGTCATGTCGGCCTCGGTATGCGGCTGGTAAAACGCGTAGGGATTGTCGATGTATTCCGGTTCGAAACTCGTGCCGAGATTCCGGTTCAATTCCGCGATCACCTCGTTGAACGACACCGCCACGCCCGAGCCACAGTTGAAGATGTCGCTGTGCTTCGCGGTGAGTGCGTGCATCGTCATGCCCACCACATCCGTCACATACACAAAATCACGCTTGTGCTCGCCGGCGCGGAAGACACGCGGCCGTTTACCCGCCTTCATCTGGCAGTAGAGCTGATATATCATACTCGCAGCCGCCTGTTTGTGCGGCTCGTTCGGCCCATAGACGTTGAAGTAGCGCAGGCCGACGATCTTCCAGGACGGCACACGCCGCGCGTAATCGCGCGCCAGATTGTCGAACTGCACCTTGGTGAAGGCGTAGATGTTCGCCGGCGCGGGCGGCTGCTCCTCGCGGTTGATGCCGGCGGCGATGCCATACGTCGCGGCCGACGAGGCATAAACAACCGGCGTCTGGCAGGGCGCGGCGAACTCGAGCAAACGGCGAAACCCCTCGATGTTGTCGTGCGCCTGGAGCAACTGGTCGTGCTCCGTGGTGTCCGTGATCGACGCCTCGTGGAAGATCGCGTCGAACGCGAGGTCTTTGAACTGCTTCTGCCAGTCGAGGCGCGCGACATCGGCGGCCACGAAGTCGCCACTGAAACCTCGGAGGTTCTTGAAATCACCCGAGCGGAAGTCATCGATCACCACGATCCGCGCCTCCGGATGCTGCGCCTGGAGGGCCAGCGTGAGATTCGAACCGATGAACCCGGCACCGCCGGTGACGAGAATGTTGCGCATGGCCGCGAGGCTAGAAACCATCACGCATTTGGCGAGGAAGAAAAGTGAACGAGAAAGCGAGCGGGGATGCGCGCAGGTATTCGCGCTTGGTTCGAGGCGTCAAGCCCCCCGGAGCGCCGGACTCCGACCCAGCGAGTTGTTCAACCTTCGCTTCGCGCTAACGCAAAACTACTCGGTCAGAACCGAAACGTCAGACTCGCGCTTGCTCCACGGAATCGGCTTGATGCCGTAGGCAGTCAGAGCAGAAAGATGTTCAGAGTTGATGGCCTCGTCGCTGTCGTTGATGAAAGCGAAAGCGACCAGGTTGCCTTTACCCCTTTCGCGCTCAACATCTGAAACCATGAAAGCTAGACTTGCTGCGCGATCCTTCGTGAGCCGGTTAATTGCCTGAATTACGCCTTCGGGCCTGTTTCCGTGTGGTTGGATTGCAAAGTCGAACTTGTGGTCAAACCCACTATACCCAGACAGCTTGAAATCTCGGAACGGAGCTACCCCCTTTAAGCGAAGGAATTTATCAACGTCTTCCTTGAAGAGTTGCAGCACGGATTCCTCGCCCATGACGAACATGTCGTTCACGGCCAGAATCGCTTGAATGAGGTTGTGCTTTCTCTGCGGAAAGTCTTTCGGCGTCGTCGAGACGCAAAGCTCGTCCCCCTCGTTGCGCACGCCAAATCCCTGCAAAATAGCCTTCAAGTGGCGCTGTCGCTTCTCAGTGTCGAGCGCAACTGAAGAATGACGCAGGTCGCCGAGCGTATAGCCGTCATCCGTCAACCAGATGGCATCGCCGCGCTTCTCCACATAGATCTCAATCTCGTCGTTGTGGCGGTCAAGAAATGGTGTGGCAATAACGCAACTGGAGTCCAACTGCTCAATGCGCAATTCCTCTTTAAGCCACGAAACGTAGCCATTCACGAGTTGCTTGCATTCAGCGGTTGTCATCGTCAGACCGTTGTTTGAATCGGTGGAACGCCATCAACGTTGCAGAACTTTAGGAAATCCTCCAGCCAAACAAGGCCATTAGCTGGGTTGGTGACGATGAACTCGGGAACGTCGGAAAGCGTGTAAGCAACCCTGCCTTCAAAACCTTCGCGATAGAGGTGCAAATGTGGGCAAGCGAGCCTCTCGTTCGCTCGATATGGGGAATCCGGCGGATTTCTGTGGGCAGGACCATCCAAATCCAAACGGGCGAGAATCACGACCTTTCGGGCACGGGTCTGATATTTGAGGCGGATTCGCTTCCGGTTTCCACGTTCAATTGTCAGGAGAAACTCTTCCCGTCGGTCACTCGACAACAGCACACGCTCAAAATCCATTGGCGTCGTCATCGTGAACTCCAAAGGCGAATCGTCTTTGAACGACTTCGGGAGTGCCA
>CAYXDZ010000172.1:0-7300 GCA_964463815.1 uncultured Verrucomicrobiota bacterium
GCGAAAAGCCAGACTGAAAAGATTGTTCGTCACCTCTTGTTCTGCGACGAAATCATGCTGCCGGACGGCGGGATCGAAGGCGATCCAGAGTTCCAAACCGCTTTCCAGCACAATGCCCGGCGCGATTCGGCCGGGCGTTCGTTGAAAGACTTCCAGCTCAAGCACCGCATCTTTCGCTACCGGTGCAGTTACATGATCTACTCATCCGCTTTTGAGGACCTGCCGGCATCCTTAAAGTCGATGGTTTATGCGCGGCTGCTCGGAGTGCTCGACGGCCATGACCAAACCCAATTGTTCTCGCACCTGAGCGGCTTCGAGCGCGGGGCCATCAAGGAGATCCTGCGGGAGACGAAAGCCGACCTGCCGGCCGATTGGCGATGATCAAAGAGGGCCTCAGCGCGCCGGGTCGGCCGCTGACGACGGGTTTTCCCAACGCATGACCGGGACGTAATGCCGTCGGTTGGTTGCCAGCCACCACTGTCCGCTGTTCCGGCGCATGGAGGCGTTGGTAAACCGGTAGTCGAAGAGGAGCACGCGCATGAAAGTGGGGGCTTGATCGGGAAAGGGGTCGTGATCGAGCAGTGCGAGCACTTCCGGGGAACGCTCAAACAAGCGTTGCGCGAACGCGCCGAACCAGCGCGGTGGATTACCCTCCTGCAAGGCCGCGAACCACAACTGCCAGTCGAGCCGGGGCATGTGCAGCGGCACGAACGGCGGCCGCTTGTCCAGCGGGCCCGGCTTGTATTTGAACACGTAAGGGCGCCACTCGACGCCATCCAGACTGCCTTCGATGATCAACTCGGGCCGCCGGGTGGTCATCACGGCGAACAGCCCGTAGGTGTTCACCACGCGAAACGGTTCCACCTGCGCGCGCAACCAGCTTACCGGACCGCGGCCCGACGAGCGTGAGCCGAAGAGATTGTCCAACTGCGCCAGACTGATCAACACGACCACCACGGCGTAGGCGATGAGAAGCGCTCGCCGCCCGCGTTCCCAGCGGGCGGCGGCTGGCAGGATGGTTGGCGATTCGGGATGCCCGGCCGAGGACTTCGCCGGCCGACGCAAAACCTTGCGAAAGACCTCACCAAGCTGACGCAGCGCCCGGTCGTCCAGCAGCGCGAGGCACAACACCAGCGTGAGCCAGTTGAAGAAGCCGTAGTTGCCGGTCGCGATGATGGCGAGTTGCAGCGCGACCAGTGCTCCGCAGGCGAACAGCCGCAACCGGCGCGGCGCAAAGATCAGGAACGGAACCACCAGTTCGATGAAGAACATCGCGATCGTGGCCGACTTCAGCAGACCCGCCGGCAGTTGGTGGGCATACCAGCTCCAGCCATGCGGCAGCGGCTGCGTCTCAAAGTGAAATTGTAGCGCGGTGAGGTTGCGCCACGTGAAATCGCCGCTCAGTAACTTCACCGCGCCGGATTCAAACATCAGCCGGAACAGCAGCCAGCGCGTGAGCAGGATGCCGAGCAATGGCTTCACGGCACCGATGGTTCGCCAGCGTCGTTGCCAGGGAGCCAGCAAGGCGGCGAGCAGCCCGGCTTCCAGCAACAGCGCATCCCATTGAAAGCTGAGGAAATCCTGACCCAGTCCAACGAGCGAAAGATATACGAGCCAACAGGCGCACAGAGCCGCGGCGGGCACCCGCCCGGCCAGTGCCAGCAGCGAGCCCAACACCCCCAGCAGGCAGTAAGCGTGCAGCGCGGCGTCATTATTTGCGAACCAGCCGAGCGTGGGCAGCTTGGCGTAACGGCCGATGCCGACTCCGTTTTGCTCAAAGTAGTTGTCCGCCGCCTGCATGAACTGGCCGGCCGGAAGGATGCCGTTCTCCCCGATCAGTCCGTGGATCTGGGTCCACAGGGAGATGAACGCCACCAGAAAAATCAGCGCGACTCCGCGCACGAGCAGCGAAGTGGTTTGCTGGTATTGGGGCAGTTCCGGACTGCGGCCCCAGAGCCAGCGGTTGATCCGCGAAAAGAACATCCGCCGCTCGGCCACCACGCGGTAGGCGAACTCGGTGGATTGCCGGAACCAGGTGAACTTGCGGTAAACGTGGACCAGCCAGCCGAGCACGAACACGCCGGCCAGCGATTGAAAGACCGCCTCCGCCGCGCGGCGGACCCGGCCATCGGGTGTGACGAGTTGAACGGAGGTTTCGCAATCGCTCGAGGGGACTTCCGGAAAGCGCTCCGCCACCGACGGTTCCTGATACGGCACGAACTCGACCCGGCCACCGGTCCAGTGCTTCCAGCGTTCGATCCAGAAACGGCAGAACCCGCAGTCACCATCAAAGATCATCACCGGCCGGACCGGCGGCCGCGCGACCTTGCCCGGCGGGGCAGTCGAGTCGGGCGGCGACAGGGATTCGGGGAACGGATCGGACACGGTTGGGCGACTATGCCGGTGTAAACGAGCAACCGCAATGGCGGCGCGTTTCTACGCGAGACTTGCCGCCCGATTGTTTCAAACAAAGATCAGCCGCTCGATCTCATCGTAAGTTTCGACCACCGCTGTGGCGTGGCCCAATCGCTCGCGGGGAAACGTGTTGGTGATCGCGATGACCGGCAT
Source organism: uncultured Verrucomicrobiota bacterium (assembly GCA_964463815.1). Lineage (GTDB taxonomy): Bacteria > Verrucomicrobiota > Verrucomicrobiia > Limisphaerales > RI-55 > RI-55. Next base: position 2,569 of record CAYXDZ010000172.1, read on the forward strand.
GCCGGCGGCATTGGCGGCGGTCACCCCGGCCGCCGAGTCTTCCAGCACCAGACAATCCCCGGGTTGCTGGCCGAGCAGTTCCACCGCGCGCAGAAAAACGTCCGGCGCGGGCTTGCCGTGGGCGACATCTTGAACGCTGACAACGGCGGAAAAGTGCTGCCGGAGGCCCTTGAGCGCGAGCACTTCGTCGATGACCGCGTGCAGCGAGCCGGACGCCACGGCAAGGGGCCAGCGTTCGGCGCACTTTGCGACCACTTCCGGCAGGCCATCGAAGATCGGCTGCTCGGCGCGGAGCATTTCGATCAGGCGGTTTTGTTTCCGGGCGGTGAGTTCCTCCAGCGTCTGCGGTGGCCGGTGCTTGTCGATGAAGTCGAGCCACAGCGCGCGATCCGAGCGGCCGTAGTAATCGGGAAAATGAATGCCGTGACGGTCGCGATAACCCATTTCAGCCCACACCTCCAGAAAGGCGCGCTCGTGCAGCGGTTCGCTGTTCACGATGACGCCGTCCATGTCGAAGATGACGGCTTTGAACGGGCGGGGGAGGCGGGTCATGATGATTGTTGGGTGTCGTGCATTGCATTCCGCGCAGCCGGTTTGCATGATGCGTCACATGCTTTCCGAGCGTAGAAATCACCGCCACCTGATGGCGTTGGGCGCGCTGGCGGCCGGGACGTTAGCGGTGGTCCTGACCGCCTGTCAAACCGCCGGCACCCGCGAGCAGTCGCTGCCCCGCGCCATCACCGAACTCAATGCGGCAACGCCGATGGTTGCGGCCGAACCGGCAAAGTCCGCGGTTCCGGTGGCGCGCACGCCAGCCGACGTTTTTCACGTGCCGGTGTTGAACGCGATGGAGCGCGCGATTCAGGCGAAAGTTCAGGAGCAGCAAATTCCCGGCGGGGTGTTGTGGCTCGAGCGGGACGGGTTGGCGTTTCGTTCCGTGCAAGGCCAGCGGGCGATCGTGCCCGGCCCGGAAGCGCTGACGGAAGACACGGTTTTTGACATCGCCTCGCTGACCAAGGTAGTCGCCACCGCGCCGGCTATGATGAAGCTGCTCGAACAGGGAAAACTGAAGCTCGACGATCTAGTGAAGCAGCATGTTCCGGAGTTCACCGGCAACGGCAAGGACTCCATCACGCTGCGGCACTTGTTGACGCACACGTCGGGACTGCGGCCCGGTCTCGGCACCCAGCCGGCGTGGACGGGCTACGACACCGCGATCAAAATGGTCGCCGCCGAGAAGACGGTCCAACCGCCCGGTACCGCGTTCCGCTACAGCGACATCAATTACATCCTGCTCGCGGAGGTCGTGCGGCGTGTGAGCGGCCGGCCGTTCGAGGAGTTCGTGCGCGCCGAAATCTACGAGCCGCTGAAGATGGTCGATACCGGCTACCGGCCGGTCGCGGAACTGGTGGCGCGCATCGCTCCGACGGAAACGATTGGCGGCGCACCCTTGCGCGGGGTGGTGCATGATCCGACCGCGCGGCTGATGGGTGGCGTGGCCGGACACGCGGGGTTGTTCTCGACAGCTTCCGATCTCGCCCGGTTCGCGCGCATGATGCTGAACCTTGGTGAACTCGACGGCGTGCGCGTGTTGCAACCGGAAACCGTGCGGCTCATGACGAGCGTGCAATCGCCGGACGCGGTGAGCACGCGTCGCGGGCTGGGTTGGGACATTGACTCGGCCTACAGCCGGCCGCGCGGGCATTTCTTTCCGCTGGGTTCGTACGGCCACACCGGCTTCACCGGCACCTGTTTGTGGATCGATCCCTACTCCAAGACTTTCTGGATGTTTCTCAGCAGCCGGCTGCACCCCAACGGGCGCGGCAACGTGCTGCCGCTTCAGGCGCAACTGGCCGACCTCGCCGCGCAAGCGGTGAAGGACTTTGATTTCAGCGTGGTGCCCGGCTCGCTGCTGGCGCAGGCCCGGAGCAACGGCACCAACGGCGCTCCCGTTCAGGCCAAAGCCGAAGTGCTCAACGGCATCGACGTACTGGTGAAGCTCGGCTTTGCGCCGTTGCGCGGGCTCAAGGTCGGGTTGATCACGAACCACACCGGACGCGACCGCCAGGGCCGGGCGACGATTGATCTGCTGCATCAAGCGCCCGACGTGACGCTCGTGGCGCTGTTCAGTCCCGAGCACGGCATTCGCGGTGAACTGGATGAAAAGGTGGGTGACGGCAAGGACGAGAAGACCGGGCTGCCGGTTTACAGTCTTTATGGCGAACGCCGTTCGCCCGCGCCGGAACAACTGGCCGGACTGGACGCGCTGGTGTTCGACATTCAGGACATCGGCTCCCGCTTTTACACCTACATTTCCACGATGGGGAACTGCCTTGAAGCGGCGGGCCAGGCGGGCCTCCGCTTCATCGTGCTGGACCGCGTGAACCTGATCAACGGCAGCGCCGTCGCCGGGCCAGTGCTCGATGGGCCGACCGATTTCGTCGGCTGGCACGCGATCCCGGTGCGCCACGGCATGACCGTCGGCGAGCTGGCGCGGATGTTCAACGCCGAGCGCCGTTTCAACACCCGGCTCGCGGTGATTCCCCTCGAAGGCTGGCGGCGGGAACTGTGGATGGACGAATGCGGTTTTCCCTGGGTCAACACTTCACCCAACATGCGCAGCCTTACGCAGGCGGCCTTGTATCCGGGCGTCGGTCTGCTCGAGATGTGCCATGTCTCGGTCGGCCGCGGCACGGCCACGCCCTTCGAGTTGTTTGGCGCGCCCTACATCGACGGGGTGAAGCTGGCGGAGGAACTGAACGCCTTTGGCCTGCACGGCGTGCGGTTCGATCCGCTCGATTTCACGCCCGACGCCAGCAAGTTCAAGGATCGGAAGTGCGGGGGCGTGCGGATTACCCTTGCCGACCGGACCGGTTGCGACGTGATCAACATCGGCGTGGCCGCCGCGCTCGTGTTGCAGCGGCTGTATCCGGACGAGTTCGGTGTGGACCGGTTCAACACGCTGCTCAAGCACCCGGCCACCGTGGCGGCGATCAAGTCAGGCAAGTCCTTGTTGGAAATCCGCCAGTCCTGGCAGCCGGCCTTGAATCAGTTTCTCCTCCGGCGGCAGCAGTTCCTGATTTACGACGGGGCAAACTAACTGCCGGCACGCTGCCGTTGGAATGTGCCAACAGTCATCGTTACCCGCCAGTCGTTTAGTCTGCGGGAATGACGACACGGTAAAACTGCCTGTCGATGGGGATCCTCAATCCATCATCGCCCGCCGGCAATGCCACCTCAATCAACTCGGCCGCGGACGAGCTTTCAATGCGTCGGATCGTGCTCCATCGGCTGAAATCTTCCGTCTTTTGCACCTCCAAGGCCTTTTCGGATAAACCAGGGAAAGCGAGTTTTATCTGCTTTGTTTCGGGCAGCCACTGCCAGGAAGTCGCTTGCGTGGTTGCCGGGGGATCCGCTGCGGGCTGGCTCGCGTCCAAGTACGAAAGATCCTGCCCATCCACCGCCACGATCTGGTATCCGTCTGGCAACGAGAACTGAATCTTGAAATCATCCCAGCTTAGCGCGGTGCCCACGCCGAAGGCGTTCGCCAATGTCGTCATTTCCAGCCTAATCGTGAACTCCACTCCATTTCCTGGCAGTGCGTTGTGGCGCACGGTTAGTCGTTTCTCCTTGAAGCCGTCGTTCGAGTCGTCGCCGGGTCTGTGGTCGATCCGGGCAAGACTGTTTCCGTTGTTCGCCGTGGCGATCTTAAAGTAATTGGTAAGTGTCTCGCTGACCGGATCATATTCGAAGCCTTCCTGCACCTGGAAGGCGCCTGCGGTTTGCACTGTCTTGGTTACTGTGAAGCTCGGGCCCTGCTCGCCATCGTACTGGCCTTGGTGGTGATAAATGGCCTGCGCCAGCATTCCGCCCGCGTTTGGCGCCTGCACCGACAGCAGCACACGGGCGTCGGTGGTACCGAAATCGGAACTGCCGGAAGCCACTTGGACGTAGTTCAGCTCATACTTCCGGAGCCATACGCTCCATTCCACGGGAATGACGGTGCTGGTGTTGTTGCCCGGAGCCCGCTCCACCCTATAACGTGGTTGAAATTGCGCCTTCAGCTCGGTTCGGCGCAACCCAATCTGAAACGGATTGAGAATGGTTGCCTCACCGCTCATGCGACCTTTCCGCAGGTCGGCCGAGAGCTTGACGCCTTGATAGTATCTGTCCGTCTCGGTGTCGCCTCCGGCAACCTCCTGATCGAGGAACAGGTAGCGTTGGTGCCCTTGCGTTACGGCACCGGGCTGGGCGGCGGTAAACCACGTGGTTGCCTGCACGTAGGCGGGGGTCTGTGCAACCGCCGAACCCGCGCCGGCGAGCCAGCCGAGGATTAGGAACCCGGTGCCAACCGACTGCATTAAGGACCAGAACATGAAATCGCCAGTTCTCATAAAAGATCACAAAGGAGTGACGCGTTAGCGGGAGCGGTCAAGGGAGAAAAAAGCGGTGCGTTTGTGAGCGGAAGCGTAGCCATTCACTGCTCCTTCTTCCGGGTCTTCACGCGTTCCTGGTATTCCGCCGGGGTGAGTGGGTATTTCTTCTCATCCGGTTGCAGCGTGAGCGTCTCACCGGACTGCCAAGGGTGCTCGCGACCGTTCAGAATCAGCGTGCGCGGCAGCAGTTCGATTCCATGCCCGTGGAAGTCAAAGGTGACAGTGCCGGGTAGAAAAGTCAGATCCTCGAAAATCACGCGGCCGTGGGGCACGGGATAGGGCGTGTCCCGCGGTTC
>CAYXDZ010000173.1:0-7233 GCA_964463815.1 uncultured Verrucomicrobiota bacterium
CGAACCGGAGGGCGTTGTTGGCACAGGTCAAGGCGGGCATGGAAAGAGAGGGTGCCGTTGATTGAGTTGGCCCGGATCGCCTCGCGGCGTGCGGCGGGAGTTACGGCGGACCGGCAGGTTCGCCCTACCAAGACTGGGGAGGCCGGCGCTGCCGCGCCGCCGTGACTTCGGCCGCATAACGAGCTCAACGATGTTCGCGGCTTTCCAAGGGCCAGACCGAGCGAAGTGAACCAACCATCCGTCCTGCGCGCCGAATCGGATTTTGGCGTCTGGCTTGCGCGTTTGCCGAGGGTAGTGTCGGCTGTGGCCAAGCGACACCGCCGGCCGGTTCATGACTTGACTCCCGGTTTGCTCCGGCGTTTTGCTGGCCTTGGAAATTGAACCGCTGGCCGCCGGGTTCACTCCAACTACCGAACCCACCATTCACCCGATGCCTGCCGACGACGCCGAACGTGAGTTGATCGCCCGCTGTCTCCGCGGCGAGGCGGGTGCGTGGGATGCGGTGTTCGACGCGCACTATCAGGTGACGGCGCGGTTCATCTTTCAACTGTCGCCGGACATCTCGCCCGATGACGCGGAGGAAATCTGTCAGGATGTGTTTCTCGCGGCCATCCGCAATCTGCACACCTTCAAGGGTGACTGCCAGTTGCGCACCTGGTTGTTCCGCATCGCGGCGAACAAGGCGCGGGATCATCGCGAGAAGGCGCGGGCGGCCAAACGCGGCGGCGGCGCGGTGCCGATTTCGCTGAATGCCGAAGACCCCACGACCGGACTGACGCTGGACCCACCCGCGACCGCCGCCGGGCCGGACCGGCAACTGGATGCGCGCGAGCAGGGCCAGATGTTGCACGAGGCGCTGGCGCATCTGGGGGAGCCGTGTCGCGAGATCATCGAGCTGCGTTACTTCGGTGATCTGAGCTACGAGGAAATCTCCGCGACCCTGCAGTTGAATCCCAAAACCGTGAGTTCGCGTCTGAGCAAGTGCCTGGACAAACTCGAAGCCATCGCCCGCCGGGTGTTTTCCCGGGAGACAAACGCCACCAAACCCGTCTAAGCCACCATGCCGTCGGAAACCGACCAGCCGATTGAGAAGGAGTTGCGCGATTACGCGGCCCGCCGCCGTGCCGTGGCGGGTGACGATGCCTTTGCGCTGCATCCAGTTACGCGCAACGCTCTCCAAGTGGAGGTCCGGCGGGAGTTTGGTCGGCCGGGTCGATCGGGGCAGCGTCAAGGCTGGCTGGCGTGGTGGCCGCGCCTGGCCTTTGCCGGGGGAACGTTGGCGGTGGTCGCGCTGGTGGCGGTGATGGTTTTGCCGCGCGGTCAGGAATCGCAAGTTGGTGATCTGGCGAAGGCCGAGCCGGCTGCGAGTGTTCCCGAGCTGGCCGCCGCAGATTCGGCGAAACTGAAAAGCGAACCTCCGCCGGCACTTCAAGATTCACTGCGACCAGCTTCACCGGCGGAAGCCCTGGCGGAGCCGGCGTCAGCGCCCGCCACCAAACAGGAGTTTCAGTTTACGTCGCGTCTGGCCCGATCCGCGGCCCCCGCGCCAACTCAGGTGGCGCCGTCCGCCAGCGCCGCGCCGCAGGTTCAATTGCGCACGCGAGCGGCGGAGGGAACCCGTCGCGAGACAACTTCCGCCCCCACTCCGGCAACGGTTTCGCCACAACCGGCTCAGGCGGTCCTGCCGTTGCAGGCGGCTTTCCGCGTCACTTTGGTGGACGACGTGATCACGATCGTTGACGCGGATGATTCGAGTTATACCGGCCGGCTTCAGCCGGTCGATCCCGGTACCAGCGCGGGCCGTTCGCTGACGTTCGAGGAACGCTATTATTCGTTTGTTCAGAGCGGTGTCGTGCAATCGGTGCCGGTGGCCGCGCAGTTCACTCTCATTGGGACCAACAAGACGAGCCGGTTCCCGGTGCAGATCACGGGGCAGATGTTGACGCGCACGCAGTCGGCTCCGGCGCAAGTCTCCGCGACGCGCGACGTGACCGCAGCCCCGGAACCGGCGGCCGACGGGGTGTTTCTCCAGATTCAAGGCACGGCCACGGTGGACGGCCGTTTGAGTTATCCGATCGATGCCAGCTCGCAACCTTAGCCGCGGTGCGGTGGATCGTTTTCAGCCCGAGCGCGCACTGCTCGCCACTGGCGTGCGGTGTCTCGCGGGCATCGACGAAGCGGGCCGGGGACCGCTCGCCGGGCCGGTGGTCGCCGCCGCCGTGATCTTCCCGGTGGCGTGGATCGAAAACGGGCTGCCCGCCGCGCTCGCGGGGCTCAACGACTCCAAGCAACTTTCCGAAGCTCAACGCAACGATTACTACGCGGTGCTGATGGCCTCGCCGGAAGTTCAGTACTCGGTCGCGGAATGCGACGCGGTCCTCATCGACTCGCTCAACATTCTTCAGGCGACGCATCTGGCCATGAACCGCGCCCTCGCCGGCCTCCAGGCGCGACCGGATCACGCGCTCGTGGACGGCCGGCCGGTCAAGACGCTCACCCTCGCGCACACCGCGCTGGTGAAGGGGGATTCGCTCAGCTACTCGATCGCCGCCGCGAGCGTGCTCGCGAAGGTGACGCGCGACCGGCAGATGCTGGAATGGGATCAACGGCATCCGGAATACGGATTCGCCGAGCACAAGGGGTACGGGACGCCGCGGCATCTCGCGGCCATTGCCCAACACGGACCGTGCCCGATCCATCGGCGCAGTTTCGCTCCGCTCAAAGCCGTGCAGGGGGAGTTGTTCGCGGGTGTTGTTTTGTAATCGTCGTCGTCCTCGTCCTTGTCCTTGCCCTCATCGCCGATTGGAAACGTTGGAAATGGAGTGATGGAGCGTTGGAGTGGCTGAGCTGAAATGCTTCAACGATGAACCGATGGGTTCATCGACGACGAGGACAAGCACGAGGATGAGGACGATCTTAACCCCGACATTGACCGTGCCCGTCGCCGCCTTACACTGGCTCCAGCCTCGGAAATGCAGAATCCCGGGCAGCGCGCCATGAAGCCGGATGGGAACAGTCACGGGACGGGACAACGGCCGGAGGTCGTGCTGCTCACCGGCGCTTCGACGGGGCTCGGGTTGGCCATCGCACGCCTGCTGCTCACCACGGATTACCGGGTCATTCTCACCGCGCGGTCGCAGTCGATGAACCGCTTTTCGCAGGCCGGCATTTTGGAGAACGAGCGCGTCTGGCTGCGGCCGTTGAACATCACGCATGAAGCCGAACGCCGGCAGGTGATCGCCGAGGCGGCGGGTCAGTGGGGCGGGGTGGACATACTCATCAACAACGCGGGGTTGGCCTATCGGGCGGTCGTCGAGCACGTGAATGAAACCGAACGCCGCGCCCAGCTCGATGTGAATTTCCGCGCGCCGATGGAGTTGATCCGGCTCGTGCTGCCCCACATGCGGGCGCGACGAGCCGGCCGCATCCTGAACATATCGTCCGTGGGCGGCATGATGGCGATGCCGACGATGGGCATCTACAGCGCCTCGAAGTTCGCCCTGGAAGGAATGACCGAGGCGTTGTGGTACGAAGTGCGGCCTTGGAACATCAAGGTCAGTCTTGTGCAACCGGGGTTCATCCGTTCACGCTCCTTCGAACGGACCCGCTACACGGACCTGAGCGAGCCGGCGTCAAGGTATGAGGATGATCCTTACTTCACGCAATACCAGCACATGGGCCGGTTCATCGCCCGGTGCATGGAACGTGCCACCGCGACACCCGAGACGGTGGCCCGGGTGGTGTTGAAGACGATGCGCCGCCGCAATCCGCCGCTGCGTGTCGCGGGCACCTTTGACGCGCGCTTCTTCGGTCTGTTGCGCCGCTGGCTGCCGCGCCGGCTGTATCACGGCCTGCTCTATCGCGGGTTGCCGGCGGTGAAGGAATGGGGTGAAGGCTAACCTGGCTGCCGCAGCTCAACCGCGAACTCCTTCCATTTCTACCGGATGCCGAGGCCGACGTTGCGTTTTGCATTCCGTGATTGCCGGAGCCCGCGCTTGCGGCTAATTAGCTGCCGGCGATTTTTCCGATGAACTCACCTTCCATCACCCGCGGCGTGGTGTGCGCGCTGTGGACTCCCCTGACCGAGGCGGGCCACCCCGACTTTCCCGCCCTGGACCGCCATCTGGAATGGCTGGCGACCACTGGCATCGACGGCCTGCTGGTGTTGGGCAGCACGGGACGTTTTCCCGCGCTGTCGGCGAGCATCCGCGAAGCGCTGATACGCCATGTCCTGAAGCAGGTGTCGCCCCTCCGCTGCTTGGCGAATATCAGCGATCTCGATCAGGCGACCGTGACGCATTTGGGGCGCGTTTCCAAAGAGTGCGGAGCGAGCGGGGTCGCCATCATGGCCCCGTGGTTTTACGAGCAGGCCCAGGCCGACTTGATCGAATGGTTCATCGCCGCCGGCCGGGCGGCGGAGCTGCCGCTCTGGCTCTACAATTTTCCGGAGCGCACGGGCAATCGCATCGACCTCGGAACCGTCAAGGAAGTCATGGCGCAAGTGCCGGTCGGGGGCTTCAAGAACAGCGGGGAAAACCAGGAACTGTTGCGAGAGCTGGCCAAGGTGGCGCGGGCGACGCCGTTCGCGGTGTTTGCGGGGGCGGATGCGCACATTCCCGAAGTGCTTGAGTTGGGGGCTGTCGGCTGCATCGGCGGGTTGGCCAATGCCGTGCCTGAGGCGATGGTGCGGGTCTTCCAGGCCGCCGTGGCCGGCAACCCGGGTGAGGCGGCCCGGGAACAGGAATTATTGCTCGCGGTGGAGCGGCGTCTGCACCTGGTTCCGTTCCCGTGGAATGTCGCAGCCGTGATGGCCGCGCGCGGGCTGCCGGTGGGTGCGCTGCCCACCACGATGTCCCGGGTGACCCACGCCCATTACGAGCAGCTCAAGAGCGAGATTCAGGGCGTGTTTCGCGAACACGGGCTCGCCTGCTTTTGAGCCGGCCGGCAAGTCCGCGCGGCTGCTGGATTTCGGAATTGATCTCCCGGCCGCGCCCGCTAACTTCCCTTACACGCTGGCAGTCGCCGCCGTTGCCGTCATGAACGCGAACGTGACCCATCTGGTCCTCTACGATCATCTGGCTGCCTGGATGTTGCTGGGAGTGCTTGCCCTGGTGCTGCTGCTGGTGTTCGTGTTCGCGGCCTTTGTCCTTCACTTGGCGCGCCGCCGGCGCATGGAGGGCGCGGCACTGCTGCAGCGTCCGTTGGAAAATCGCTTCGGTGGGATGCAACTGGCCCGAAGGACCGACATGGAGCTGCCCTCCCGCTGGCTGGCCATTCGGTCCACTTCTCCGGAAGCCGTGCAAAAGGCGTTGCACCTCGCCAATCCCATCCCGTGTCCGTTGGCGGACGGTCTTACAGCCGCCGGCGAATTGGAGCTGTTCGTATCACCGCCGATTCGCGGTTGGATCATTGTCACCGGGAGTGAAGTGCCCGATCCGGCCGATGACGTGGACGCCTGTTTTCTCTGGCTGCGCGAACTGAGCCAGCAGCTCGGGGAGGTGCAATTCTTCGCCGCCAACCGCGCCTTGAGTCATCATGCCTGGGCGCGCTTGCTCAGCGGGGAAGTCTTTCGCGCCTACGCCTGGGCGGATGAAACCCTCTGGACACAGGGCGAGCTGACCCGCGCCGAACTTGACCTGGGCCTGATCTGCACCGAATACGGCGAAGGGCACCTGAACGCCCTGACGGGCGGCAACGACCACCGTTTTGCCAACGTCGAAAAAGTGCCGCTGCTGGCCGCCCGCTGGAGCATTGATCCCGCGAGCATCGATCTGGGCCGTCACTGGCCGCGCCCCGGCATTGCCGGGCAGTTTTCACCGCACTGATCCGGCGAGGCCGGGTGGCCCGTCGGCAACTCAACCCTGAACCCCGGAGCCCGTTATGTCCTTGGAAACCGTTCTCGAAGATTACCCGGTCGAACTGGAACTCAAAGGCGGATTTCGATGCGAGTTGCGTCCCTTGAAACGGGAGGACGAGGAACCGTTTTTCGCCTTCTTTCAACAAGTGCCCGAACAGGAGCGCCTGTTCATCAAGCATCGCATCGAGGATCGGGAGGTGATCCGGCACTGGTGCGAAAACATCGACTACCTGGCCAAGCTGCCGCTGCTGGCCTTGCAAGAGGGACAGGTGATCGGGGCCGCCACGCTCCATCAGCCGCAGGGCGGTTGGAAGCGGCACATCGGCCGGGTCAGCGTGCTCGTGCTCCCGCAGTGTCGTGGTCGCGGACTGGCCCGGCGCATGGTCAGTGAGATCAGTGATCTCGCCCGGCACGCCGGACTGGATTTCGTGGAGGCGGAATTCCTCGGCCGGCAGGAGTCGGCCATCAAAATGTTCGGCCTGCTTGGTTTTGTGCCGCTGATCACGCTCCCCAAGTATGTCCGTGACATGCAGGGCAAAGTGCATGATTACGCCGTAATGAGCATGCAGCTCAAGACGGATGAAGAGTACGCCGGCATGGGCTGACCGATGAACCCGGAGATCTGTCCGAATTGCGACGCGGAAGTGCCCGCCGGTGCCCGCGCCTGTCCCGAGTGCGGGGCCGACGAGGAAACCGGCTGGTCGCAGTCCGCCCACTGCGATCGCCTGGGCATCCCCGATCCCGATGACGCGTTCGATTACGGCGAATTCGTGCGCAACGAATTTGGCGGGAATGATCAAGCCCGGCCACGCGCGCGGTCGAAAACGCTCTGGCTCGTGGTCGCCGCCGTCCTGCTCGTGGTGCTTTTTCTCTGGTCGTTCTGAGCTTACTCCTTGCGATACACATCCACGCGCGGACTCTCCTCGCGTTCCTTGTCCAGACCGCTGGCGAGGTAGCAGATATTGCCCGACACACGGAACGGAGCTGAATACTGCTCCTCGATTGGCTGAATGTCGGTGTCGGACTGGCCGGCCTTGAGATTCGTCAGGGACAACACCTTGACGCCGCCCGTGGTTGTGACCTTGGCGGTGCCCTCGGCATAGAGCAGCGTCGAGCCACCCTCGGTCATCATGCGGAAGCTGACCTTGTCCGCCTTGAAAACGAGTTGCTGTGTGACGGTCTGGCCGTCGTCCAGTTTGCGTTTCAGGGACCACTTGCCAGCCAGGGAGCCCAGGTCGTCGGCCGACAACGAAGTGGCGTTCAGACCGGTGATCAGGAGCAGCGTCGCGAGGATTCTGAGGGATGTTTGCATGGCAGTAATTAAATGATTGGAGTTTCGGGGAACACCGTGAAAATAGCCGGGTCATCCAACTGGG
>CAYXDZ010000174.1:0-1835 GCA_964463815.1 uncultured Verrucomicrobiota bacterium
ACCGGAGGCCAATCAAGAAGACCGCGTTTCCGAAAAGTAACGTGGGCGGTGAAGGGAGAAATGCTGACGGCACCCGCTCAGGGACTCACCACGCGCAACTTTTCGGGATGAATACTCGCGCGCAATGGCAGATGGGCCACGAGATCACCTTCCAGTTCAAACGGCGTGCGCGTGCCGCTGGTCAGTTTGAATTCCCTGGCTTGAAGATACTCTACGCCGGATGGCAGGCGGGTGAGACCAGTCACGAACCCGAGCGCGTATCGGAACACCAGCCAGAGATTGACCCGCTTAAAGACGCAAACATCGAGCAGGCCGTCCGCCAGATCGGCCCGGGCAAAGATGGGCAGCCGGCCTCCGTAAAACTGGCCGTTGCCGAACAAAACCAGCCGGCCGTGATGGAGTCGTCCGTCCGCCTCACAGGTTATTTCCGGCAACGTCTCGCGGAGCGCCTTGAAGCCCGCGATCACATAGGCGAATTGCAGCAGCCGCTTCTTCTGTTCCCAGTCCACCAGTTCGATGGCGCGGGCATCCAGGCCGGCTCCCCCGAGTTGAACGAACAGCCGCCGTTCCGGCTTGCCGTCCCGCGTAAACTCGGTGACCCCGACATCCACCTGCCGTTCGCGACCGCGTTGAATGACCTCCCAGGCGCGGCGCAAATTCATCGGCAGATCGAGCTCCTTGGCAAAGACATTGACCGTGCCCAGGGGAATCACGGCGAGACGCGCCTGCCTGAAAGCGCCTTCGACCAGGTCGAAGCCATTGAGCACTTCACTCAAAGTGCCATCCCCACCAGCGGCCACAATGGTTTCAAATCCCTCGGCGATGGCTTCGGCCGCCAGCCGGGTCGCCGCGTGAGGTGCATCAGTCGGCTTGAAAACGGTGTCCCGGTCAAACCAGTCCCGATGTTTCAAAAAGCGGCGGGCCTTGCCCCCTTGAGCGACCGGATTGTAAATGACGCAGGTGCGGGGCATGAAGTCAGTTGGTCCCGTGAATCACTTGGGAGCGGTCAATCGAGCCGCGAACGGGCTGTCGATAGACGAACGCGCTCGCCAACGGCAAGCCAAGAATCGCTGGTTATGATCGGATGCTTGGGTGAAGGCTGGCTGTGAAGTGCCGGGCCGCCTCATTGGTCCGACAATCCGGTTTTAGCCGACAAACTCGGAAAACAAACCGGGCCGCTCAGAACAGGGGATGTCTGGCGGCCCGGGGAATTTTCGAATGTACAGTGTAGGATTACGTAGGATATCCGGAGCAACCGTGTACTGCGACCGCTCCGAAATCTGGTGGACACTCAAAGAACAAACTGCACTTGTGTCCGAAATTCGCGGCGTAATCTGGGGAGAGAAAACCACGCGTTCCCGGGAGTGTCAAGCGACTGGTTCAGGTATAACTGCGCATACTGTCCGGCATTAGTTTTCACTCGATTCCAAGCTTATCCCGGCCAATTCGCGCAACCGCTCCGGCCCCACGCCGCCGGCCAGCAGGAATACCCGGTCCTGCTCGCGCCAGGCGAACGTGTCGTAGTCATTGCAGCGCAACGTACAAGCCGCCGCTTCAAAATCCTGCGGGCGGAAGCGGGTGCCCTCCACGACGAACAGATGCACCACCTGCTGGTCGGACAGGGAAAAGCAGATCAACGCGGACTTCATCCCGTTAAACTCGAAGAGTTTGCAACCGAGCGAGACGGCCTCGCGCAAACCTGCCGGCACTTGGAAGTCAGGCATGTCGCCGTGTTCCGCCAGCCAGTCTCTCAGTTTCTCCGGGCGCTCATCACGCTGGTCGAACACGAAACCCGAACGCAGGTTGGCCGTCATGGATTCCCGGTAGGCGGCCAG
>CAYXDZ010000174.1:1935-4748 GCA_964463815.1 uncultured Verrucomicrobiota bacterium
TCGGCGAAGGCCGGGTCCGCTGCGTCCTGGCCGTCCGGCCGGTATGACTGCAACAACAGTTTGGCTTCTTGCTTATCCATTGGCGGCTCCAATCTGAGATTGCTTGAGCGGCACGATCTTGTTGTCCGCGCCGCGCGCCACCCGGTCGGCCAGCAGGGCGCGCAACTGGTCCTTTCCCCGGGCCAGCCGGGACATGACCGTGCCGATGGGCACTTCCAGTATTTCGGCAATCTCTTTGTACGAATGATCCTGGAGGTAAAAAAGCATGAGGGGCGCGCGATATAATTCTTCCACTTCAAGCAGCGTGTGCATGACGGTGGTGCCATCGAGGTCGTTGACCACGGTGGACGCCACCACGGGCAGTTGATGCTCGACCGAGCTGACTTCGTGGTGCGGAAAACGCACCCCCCGCCGGCGCGACCCGAGAAACTCGCGATGCAAGGTCGTGAACAACCACGACTTCAACTTCGCGCGATCCCGCAACTGATGGCCCTTCGTCGCCCACAGGTAAAACGTCTGTTGCGTCAGGTCGAAGGCTTCCGACTCGGCGCGCGTAAGACTTAACGCGAACCGGTACAGCGGCTGGTAGAATCGGTCCACCACACCTTCGAATTCTGTATCCATCACGGCTGAGAGTGGCAAATTCTCCAGTTTATTCCCGTCAATCTTTGCATGGAGGAAACCCGGTTTTCGGCGGGGCCAAGCGCGGAAAGGCGACCTTCCTTTCGCCTCGACACGAGCATGGGCGACCAGAGTCTCGCCCTTCCAGTTCAGGGGGAGTTCGCCAATTGCCCGCCCGCCAGCAACTCGTGCAAGCGCCGCAGCACTGCCAACCCTTCCCGATGCACCACCTGGGCGACGTCCGGCCCGCCGGAGTTCTCTTCGCCATAAGGAGCTTCGTCATCCCCGTAGGTGAACGGCGGCTCCACGTCCCATTGCGTGCGCGGAATGATGTAGCCGATCTCGTCGTTCGCGAGGTTGAAGACCATGTTCACCTCGCCCCGCATCTCACTCCGCAAGGGCGGCACTTCCACCGGCTTGCCCGGAAAATCGCCGCCCACCGGTGCCTCGACGCCGCCATCAATGATCTCGGGATAAATCTCGCCAGGGATGTTCAAAATCTCGATGCCGCCGATGCGCAACGCGCTGACCTCGGTCTTCGCCTTGCCGTCGTACCAGCCGGGATGAATCAGCCCGAGCATTAGTGGAATGCGGTAATTGCCTTCAATCGGCGCGAAGATCGTCTTCGCCACGCCCGCGATCGTGTGATGGGTCATGCGCGACGCGCGCTCCGAGTTCAGCAACTTGATCGTGCGGATCGCCAGGTTCTCGCCGAGCGCGCGCGTTTTGCCGACGCCGTCCTCTGTGTGCATCGTCTGTCCGTCCCGATCCGGCACGTCCAGGCCGAGCGGCGTCATCAACCCGCCCACCGGACCCTGGATGAACACGCACGTTCCGCCGAGACCCGCGATGCCGTTGGGCCCCGCCACCCCCTGCTCCATCCCTTCGCGCCAGTAATGGGCGAAGTCCGAACTCAAGAACGGATTCTTGCCGCCCATCGCCTCCGGGTGATTGCCCCAGCTCACGAGCGTCGCAATCGTCTCGCCGCTGCCGGGTTTCACAAACCGGGCGGCGTTCAACTGCCGATCGAACACCTGCGGCTCGCGCGAATCACGGACGAATCCCGGCGGCTCGAGGTGCTCCGTCGCGATGATCGCCTCCACCGGTTGCAGATTATCAACCGCCTCCAGGATCGCCTCGCGCGATTTCTCGAGGATCAATTCGACGTAACCCTCGTTGAACCGCCCGAACACCGGCCGGTAACTCCAGATGCCCATCGTGTCCGGGCTGTTGTGCGTGTGCGTCGAGGAAAACGCGACGTGCGTGATGCCGTGCTGCGCGTGATCGATGGACTTCCGCAACTTGATGAACCGCTCATGCGTGAGCCCGAGGCAATCGATGCTCACCAAGACGACGGTCGTGTCGCGATGCCGGAACGCGATGGCGCGCGTCCAGAGCGGATCATTCACGCCCTGCGCCGGTCGGTTCGCGTTAAAGCCGCCCAGCCAGACGAAGTCGAAGTCGCCATTGCCGTTGCGATCCTCGTACGTGTCACCTTTCTCCGGCTCGAACTTGCTGTTGGCGTCCGCGTCCACCCAAGGATCGAACTGCGCGAGGTCCGGCGTGATGTCGCGTTTCGCCACGCCGACGTACAACGGTGCGGCATCAGTCGCACCGGCCGGTGCCGAGATGAACTCCGTGTCCACCCGATAATCCCGATACGGCCCGTGCATGCGGATGCGGACGAAGACAAACGCGGCAAAGAGCAGCACCAGCAGCGCAATCAACAGGCTGCTGAATATGCAGTGGCGACGGAAGAAGCCGCGTGGGGGTGAGTCGGTGGCCGCAGGCATGACTGAGCATTCCTCCAACCAGTAATCACAGGCAAGCTTGCTGGTGTGTTCCTCCACTGAGCGGGACAACAGCTGGGAGGGGCCGCGTATCGCGGTCCGTAGACTCTGCCTTGGCCACTGGAACAGGGTCCTCAATCGTGGGAGGGACCGCATGCTGCGGTCCCTGACTTCGCGAACGGTCGGTGATTGGACCCTGTGATCGAAGACCCGCGTGGCAGGAGGAGGAATAATGGGATCGGCGACACGCCGCCCCTCCCGGTCGGCCACTAGACTGGGAGAGACCGCATGCTGCGGTCGCCGCGGGCGGTTCTGTTTCCCATCCAACCGCGACTCGCCGACTGGAAAGTCGGCACTACGTAACGCCGGTTTTCCAACCGGTCGGCGCGTCCGCCAATTCCA
>CAYXDZ010000174.1:4848-7121 GCA_964463815.1 uncultured Verrucomicrobiota bacterium
AGTCGGCACTACGTAACGCCGGTTTTCCAACCGGTCGGCGCGTCCGCCAATTCCACCACAACGACACCGGCTCAAAACAGCGAACGACCTCGCGCCACACATGCGCGGATTTTCGTTGTACCCGCCTATGGCTTCAGGAAAGCTGGAGAACTCCTGGAAGACTCGGACTGGATATTTCGCAAATTCGTCCAACCCAGCATGAGCTTGCCTGACTTTCTTTTCTCCAACTTTGATTCCCCATGCCGCACTTTATGTTTCGCGTTAGGCTTGGTCTCATGAATGATACAACAAACTTCGGTTGCCCATGTCACCCATGTTATCGAGTCGTGTCTTCAGAAACTTCGTTTTCGTTCGGGCAGGTGCGGGTTTGAATCTCCAAGAACTCGTTTTCCGGTAAAGAAATGGTAAAGAAATGGTAAACCTCAACGCCGTCCCGGTCCGATTTCGTCAAGGTCTCCGCAGCCGGAAAAAGCGGGATTCTGGCGTATGTCGCTCCACCGTGACCGTCAATTCATCTCCCATTGGCACCGGTGCCGTTCCCAGGCTCTGCCAGTCTCCGGCTCCCGATAAAGTTGTCCCGAACTGGAAAGTCAGCGCTACGCAACGCCGGTCTTCCAAACGGCCGCCGTTAAACGGTCCCGCAATCCCAAGCCGATCGGGAGCCCGGCACTACCACCTGCCTGGCGATTACCGGGGCAGCGCCCGGATGATCGGCCCCTGCGGCCAAGCCACCATTTTGGGGCTTTGCATCGTCCCGTTGCTCCCGTAAAAAGCCCGTTTCCGGCGGGCGAACAATCCGCGCGCCGGCCACGCTGTTATGAAAAAAGTGAAACCCGACGTCGAGATCTACGACACCACCCTGCGGGATGGCTCGCAGGGCGAAGGCATCAACTTTTCCGCCACGGACAAGCTGCGCATTGCGGAGAAGCTGGATGGTTTCGGGGTTCACTACATCGAAGGCGGCTGGCCGGGCTCGAACCCCAAGGACATGGAGTTCTTCAAACAAGCCGCCCGCCGCAAGTGGAAGAACGCCCGCGTCGCCGCGTTCAGCATGACCCGCCGCAAGGGCGTGGCGGTCGAAAGCGACGAGTTGATGCGCATGCTGCTCGATGCCGAGACGCCGGTGGTCACCATCGTCGGCAAGACCTGGCTGCTGCACGTCACGGAAGTCCTGCGCGCCAGGCCGGATGAGAATCTGGCGATGATCGGCGACACGATCCGCTTCCTCAAAGATCACGGCAAGACGGTGATTTACGATGCCGAGCACAGCTTCGACGGCTACAAGGACGGGCCGGATTACGCGCTGGCGACCTGGCAGGCGGCGGAGCATGCCGGCGCGGATTGCATCGTCTTGTGCGACACCAACGGCGGCTGTCTGCCGTCCGAGATCGCCCGCATCACGGCCGTCGCGAAGAGCAAACTCGCCACGCGCATCGGCATCCACACGCATGACGACATCGGCGTGGGCGTGGCGAACGCCCTGGCCGGACTCGACGCCGGCGCGACCCACGTGCAGGGCACGATCAACGGCTACGGCGAACGCACGGGCAATTGCAGCCTCACCAGCGTGATTCCGCTCGTCCATTTCAAGATGGGCAAACGCGGCGTGCCCGCGGAGTCGCTGCCCAAGCTCAAGGAACTTTCCGAGTTCGTGGACGAGATCGCCAACCTCCGCCACGACCCGCGCCGGCCGTGGGTCGGCGAGACCGCGTTCGCGCACAAGGGCGGCATGCACGTCCACGCCATCGACCGCGTCGCCCGCAGTTACGAGCACATCACGCCCGAGTCGGTCGGCAATCATCGCCGCGTGCTGGTCAGCGACATGTCGGGTCGCACGAACGTCGTGCTCAAGGCCAACGAACTCGGCTTCAAACTGACCAACGACACGCCCGAATTGAAGGCCATCACCGCGAAGGTGAAGGAACTGGAAGGACTCGGCTACGAATACGAGGCCGCGGAAGGTTCGCTCGCGCTGCTCATCAAGCGATTGCTCGAGCATCGCACCCTGCCCTTTCTGGTCACCAGCTACCACGTTTCGATGCGCCGCGAGGCCGGCAACTCGATCTGCCAGGCGGTGGTCAAGGTCCAGGTCGGCGACGACACGGAACACACCGTGGCCGACGGCGACGGACCGGTGAACGCCCTGGATGCCGCGTTGCGCATGGCCCTGGTGCGCTTTTTCCCGAAGCTGAAGAAGATCAAGCTGATCGACTACAAAGTGCGCATCCTCGATTCCGGCACCGGCACCGCCGCGAAGACCCGCGTGTTGATCC
>CAYXDZ010000175.1:0-7076 GCA_964463815.1 uncultured Verrucomicrobiota bacterium
GCGAAGTCCGGCTGCACGCCGGCGAACGGGCCCCCGAGCGCGGTGAGTTCCGCCCCGGCGTTGCCGGTGATCCGGCCATCGGCCTTGACGGTCGAAGCCAGTTTGTAGGTGAACGCGAGGTGCAACTCCTTCGTTGGGTGATACAGCAGACCGAATTCGCCATCCACGCCGAAGCCGTCCGTGTCGAGATCGACCAGCGTTTTGAAACCGCGCAAGGCGGGATGCGATTGAAAAACGTAGGCCGTCTCGAGCTGGTTGCGGTTGTAGAGCAGGCCGACGCTGCCGCCGATGGAGAGGTTGTCAGCCAGCGAAATGCCCACCCCGAACGCCGAACGGAGCACCACAATCTCGGAGCGATGCCGGAGCAGGCCGTAACTCGTGGTGCCGCTCAATCCACCGGGCGCATCCACGTAATCCCATTTGCCCGCAAGCATCGCGTCGGGCGATACCGAAAAGCCCAGTCTGATTTCGTCCGTGTAGGGCAGGGTGAGCGCGAATTCTGGAAAGACACCCAGGTGGTCACGGATCGAAACCGGCGCGTTGGCGGAGTTGCTGAACTCGCCGTTCGGCAGCACCGCGGTAAGGCCCAGATCAAGTTTGATGCCGGTGATGTCGCTCAGCGCGGCCGGGTTGGCGGTCATCGCCGAGGTGGCGGAGTCGTTCAACGTGGCGTCCGCGCCGCCGAGCGCCATCGCCCGGGCACCGATGCCATTGCGATAAATGCCGTTCGCCTGGCTGGACGCCGTCAGGCCGCAGGTGAGCGCGGCGGCCAGGATGGTGCGACAGCCGGCAGGCAGATTGATCACGCGGAATGCAATGCGGTCATTCATGTCAGGCGCTTGTACTTCGGATCGGCTTCGAGTTTCTTGACCATTTCCTTGATCTTCTGCGCCTGCGTCTTGTGCGCGACCATGGTCACGTCGTCGGTCTGGACAATGATCGAGTCGCGCAAACCGACGATGGCGATGGGCGTGCGGTTTCGGGTGCGGGCATCATAAATGATGTTGCGCGCGGCATCGACGTGGAGGAATTCCGCGACGGCGCAATTACCTTCGGGATCGGCCTTGAGATGCCGGCCGAGCGCGGTCCACGCACCAAGATCATCCCACGCGAAGTCGCCGTTCGCGCAGATCACGTTCTGGGCGTGCTCCATGAGCGCGTAGTCGATGGAAATGCGCTTCACCTCTGGATATTCCTTCTTCAGCACGCGGGCGAGTTTTGCCGGATCATGGGCCACCTTGAACCAGCGCTGGCAGGCTGCGGACATCTCGGGTTGATGCCGTTCCAGTCCCTGCGTGATGGTCACGAACGACCAGATGAACATGCCGGCATTCCAGCGGAACCGGCCGCTGTTCACATATTCGAGCGCGCGTTCGAGGTCGGGTTTTTCCACGAAGCGCTCGGCCTTGTGGAAGGCGGTCTTGTATTTCGCGCCGGCCGGTACGGGCAGTTCGTTGCCGAGTTCAATGTAACCGTAACCCGTGGCCGGTTCGGTCGGTTTGATGCCGATGGTCACAATGGCCTGACCCCGGGCGGCGAGGTCAAACGCATCACCCAGCACCTGCTGAAATTTCTTCGCGTTCGGGATGTCGTGATCCGCCGGGTGGACGGCCATGACGCCGGTGGTCGAGCGCGCACCCACGAGGGCGGCCCCGAGGGTGACGGCCGCGCAGGTGTCGCGGCCCACCGGCTCGGCGACGATGTTGCCCTTGGGAATTTTCGGGAGCTGCTTGGCGACGGTCGGGGCTTGGATGGCGTTCGTAATGATGAAGATGTTCTTCGCGGGCACGAGCGGCAGCACGCGTTCGACGGCCTCCTGGAGGAAGGATTTCTTGCCCAACAAGGACAGCAATTGTTTGGGCGTCTTCTCCCGGCTCAGGGGCCAGAAACGCTCGCCGCGACCGCCGGCCATGATGATGACGAAGCGGTCTTTGGTATCAGTCTTCGATTTCATATGTTTGGAAACTTGCGTGAAACTTGTCGTGCAGCCGGGTCAAAAGGCAAAACATCTTTCGTCGCGCACTGGCGGAAACGCTAAAGTCATGTCACCAATGCGGCCCATGAAACTCTCGATCATCGTCCCGGCCTTCAACGAGGAGAAGCTGCTGCCAGAAACGCTGCGGGCCATCCGTGAGGCGGCAGCGGCGCTGGAAGCGGCGGGTTGGGATTGGGAGCTGGTGGTATGTGACAACAACTCGACGGATCGCACGGCTGCGATTGCGACGGCGGCGGGGGCGCGGGTGGTCTTCGAACCGGTCAACCAGATCGGTCGGGCCCGCAACACCGGGGCACGCGCGGCCACGGGTGACTGGTTGCTCTTCATAGACGCCGATTCGACGCCGCACGGCCGGCTGTTCGCGCGCGTGCGGGAGCTTGCCGCGACCGAGGACGTGCTGGCCGGTGGTTGTGTGATGCGCACCGATTTGCGCAACCGTTTGCTCGATGGCCTGACGATGCTCTGGAACCGGCTCAGCCGGCGGATGAAGTGGATGGCCGGCTCGTTCATCTTCTGCCGGACGGAGGCCTTTCACGCCGTGGGTGGTTTTGATGAGCGGCTCTACGCGAGCGAGGAGATTGAGTTGAGCCGGCGGTTGAAGCGGCTGGCCCGCCAACGCCGTCAACGGATCGTCATCATCGCCGAGGAAACCCTGCTGACCTCGGCGCGCAAGGTCCGGCTTTATTCAGGCTGGGAGCTGACGAAGCTGTTCCTGCAAAGCTTTCTCATGCCCTGGCTCACGTTGCGCCGCAAGCAGGCTTACTGGTACGACGGCCGGCGTTGATCAAGACTCGGCCGCAATCGAGCAGGGGGCCAGGATGGCGTCGCGCATGCCGTGGATGATCTTTTTGTCCGCCGGACAGATCGTGGCCAGCACACCGCCGAGTTGCGTGCGCGCGGCGTCACCTTCGCCGTGAACAAAGTAGTAGGGGCACAAACGGACGCGGCCCTTCATCGGCATCAGTTCCTTCGTTTCAAGATTCACCCAGGCGGTGTCCACCGTGCGCGGTTTGTGATAGCGCTGCAAAATGTAGGGCGAGCGCGGGAAGGCGTTAATGGCTTCGTCCACTGCTGCCGACCAGTCCGCTTGGGACAAGTCGCTGCCGAGATAAACGCCGCGCGCACCCCAAGCCTTCTCGGAGTAGCCGGAAACTTTGAGAATCAAGTCGCGTTCGCGTTGCGAAAGCCCTTTGAGCTGCTGCCAGTCAGTGAGGTTCAATTCTGGGTAGGCCGCGTGGGGCGGCAGCGGTGCGGGATCGATCACCCAAGTGTAAGGAATGCACGCGAGCAGGCGCTTGAGAAAGCCGTCGCCCAGTTGTTGGCGCCAGAACTCGCGGAGATTGCGATTCCACAGGAGGGCCAGCAGCAGCTTCTCCTCAAACACCGGTCGCGGTGGCGGGGTTACGGTCAAGTCACCAGCGCGAGCGCCCTGAAAAATCACTTCTGAAAAAGGTATGTTCGCCAGATCGAACAGTTCAAAAAACCGGTAAACCGCAGTCCCCGTAGGGAACTTCTTGAAGCGCTCGTCGCGGACGTGAAACTTCCCCGGAGTCAATTGGCCCGCCAGCCATTCCATCTCGGGCCGATAACTGGCGGATTCCGACGAGACGACGAGGTTGACTGGCGCTGCCTTGCCGAAGATGCCTGCAAAACCGTGCAGCATCCCGTCCGCGCCGCCGATGACCCGGTCACCCGCTTCCGAGTAAGTCTTGTTCAGCCAGGCGGTCAGGCCGATCCCGCCGGGCACGCTGTCGAGTTCGGTGATCGCGAAACCTTCCTCGGTCAGAAGGATGTCCGGCCGGATGACGCGGGGGAGTTCGCGTTTGAAGGCAGCGTCTGATTGCAATTGCAGGAGTGCCTCGGGTTTGCCCTGGTCCAGCAACTCGGCAATCCATCGCGGCTGGCGAGCCGCGTGGCTTTGGCGGTGGAGCAAGTTCACCGCGCGATAGAACTGCAGCAAAATGCGCCCGAGCGATTCTAGTTCACGTACGAAGCCGGCCGCCAACGGCAAGGGCGACGGAGAGATGCGCCACTCCTGATCGGCGAAAAGTCCGCCGGGCGGAAGTCGGGATTGAATGTGCTGCGCGCGTTCGAGGAAATCTGCAGGAGCTGCCGGATGCATGCCGGTGGCGATCAAACGGGAAGGTCGGACAAAGCGCCAGCCCTATTCCCGCCAGCGCCTGGACTTCGACCCGAAGTGAGGCGGATCCGATCAGGTGGAGGGTGCGAAAATGCCCGTGAATACTGATTAAAATGCATGCTTGGACGGGTTGAAGAATTTCCGAAATTTTTGTGGATTATCCAACCCCCTTTGATACATTCGCGCACCTTTGAAACGGCAGCATGGCTGTGTAAGCTGTCGTCAGTGACGAATTTACATCAACAAGTCAGCGTGAATTTTCTGTCTGCCAATGAGCAAGAAGCCGGTGAAACTTAGCAAGTCTGGCGCGTCCGCCAAGAAGAACCAGCCCGCGATGTCTTCGAACCTTGCGGCAATTCTTGGCATCGCCGGTCCGAAGGGGAAAGCGAAAGCTGGTGGCAAGTCCGGCGTGGTTACCAACGGCGTGCCGAAGATCAAGCCCGAGTGGTCCAAGTATTACAATATCCTGCTGGAACTTCGTGAACGACTGCGCAACCAGATGGCCGGTCTGGCGCGGGAGTCGGCGGAGGAGTTGGCCGGCTACAGCTTGCACATGGCCGATTCCGGCACGGACAATTTTGACCGTGACTTCGCCCTCAGCCTGCTCTCGTCCGATCAGGATGCGGTTTATGAGATCGAGGAGGCGCTGAAGCGCATTGAGCGTCAGACCTATGGTGTTTGCGAGTTGACCGGCAAGGCGATCCCCAAGATTCGGCTGGACGCCATCCCGTGGACCCGCTTCACCGTCGAAGCGCAGATGCAGCTTGAGAAGGAAGGTGCGTTGCGCTCCCGCCGGCTCGGCAGCCTCGGCTCGGTCGATTCGGTGGGCGGCGTGGAGATCGAAGACGATGACCGTGACGACGACAAGCCGGCGAAAGAAAGCAAAGAATAATTTATGCCCCGAGAAATTGTAACCATTGAATGCACGGAAGCACGCAAGGAGGGCAAATCGCCGTCCCGCTACATGACTTCCCGCAACAAAAAGCTGCAAACCGAGAAGGTTGAGAAGAAGAAATTCAATCCCAGTCTTCGCCGCCATACGTTGCATCGCGAAATCAAGTAACTGATCATCATGCCCCGCAAGAACACCAAAGAAAAAGACAAGCAACGCGGCCGGTCCCGTGGGTCCGTCGCGGAGGTCCGAGTGCGCCGTCCCAAGCCGAAGATTGATTTTACCGTGGACGCGCTGGACTACCGCAATGTGACCTTGCTCCGGCAATTCGTAACGGACCAGGGCCGTATCTTGCCGCGCAAGTACACCGGCTTTCCCGCGCACTACCAGCGGCGGCTAAGCCTGGCGGTCAAGCGCGCCCGCCAGATGTTGCTGATGAAGTAGTTTTCGCAAAGCCACCCGGACGGGTCCGGGTGGCTTTCTTGTTTTCATCAATCGCAAACCGTTTGCAATAAGAACCTATTTGTCGTCTCCTCCCTCCCGTGAGCTATCTCATCCTGTTTCTGTCGGTGGCGGTGGGCGCAGTCGTGGTGTTGTTCTGGCAGCCGCGGGACCGCCGGACCATTAAACTGCTAACGGCCTTCGGTGGCGCCTATATTCTGGCGATCACCGCGATGCACTTGTTGCCGGTCGTGTTTGGATCGAATGGTGGCGGCGTCAATCCCGGCGTTTCTAAGACTCACTTGATGGGGATCTGGCTGCTGGCCGGATTTTTTGTGCAATTGATCTTGGATTACCTTTCCCAAGGCATTGAGCACGGGCATGCACATCATCATGCCCACGACGGCCGGGTGCCGTGGGGGATGCTCATAGGTCTGTGCATCCACGCCTACCTGGAGGGCACGCCATTGGCGCACGGAGATCACACCGGTCACGACCATGCGGGCCACCATCACGCGGCGGATGCGGGGGTGCATGGGGCGCTGCTGATGGGCATTGTCATGCACAACGTGCCGGTCTCCATCGTGTTCATGTCCCTGCTGCTGCATAACGGCCTGAGCCGGATCAAGGCGCTGGCCGTGATGGGAGTTTTTGCCGTGATGTCACCGCTGGGGATGCTCACCGCGGAACTTGCGGAGGTGCTGGCCGGTTTCCAGCGCGAGCTGCTGGCCGTGGTCATCGGCATCTTCCTGCACATCGCCACCACGATTCTCTTTGAAGCGGGTGAAGAGCACCGGTTCAACATCCAGAAATTCCTGGCCATCGTCGCGGGCGTGGCCATTGCCGTGACGACCAGCCTGTTTCACACGCACTAACTTTCATGGCCGGCAAGCCCCATCACCATTCCGCCAAGGAAGACTCACTGGCCGATCTTACGGCCCAGCTTCGTCATCGCTCGCGGCGGGTCACCGGGCCCAGGCAGGCGATCATCGAGGCGTTGCGGCAGGAACGCCGGCCGATGACGGTGCGGGAAATCAGCGAAGCGCTTCGGGGCACCCGCTGTGATCTGGTCACGGTGTATCGCTCGATGGGAATGCTGGAGGAATTGAAGCTGGTGCAGCGTTTCGATTTTGGCGATGGCGTGGCCCGCTTTGAATTGATCGGGGAGCACGGTCACGGGCACCACCATCATCATCTGGTGTGCCAGCAATGCACGCGCATCGTGGAGATCGAGGACTGTTTCCCGGCCGAACTGGAGCAGTCAATCGCCCGCCGAAATGGCTTCAAGGCGGTGACCCACCGGCTGGAGTTTTTTGGAGTCTGTCCGGATTGCCAATAACGTTCCCCACCGCGTTCAAATGAAGAAAGCCGCACCCGACCGGGTGCGGCTTCAGCAGTTTGAAATGGAGCGTGCTGGTGAAATCAGGCCGGCTCGGACTCAAGCCAGTCACCCAGTTTCATAAACTCACGGATTTTACGTCGTTCGTAACGGTGCTTTTGCGCCTTGCGAGGTCGGGAGTCGGTTTGGCGGAAGGGGTGGGAGGAAGCGCGAAGAGTTTCGTGAATAGCGTCGAGGTTTTTCTTCATAAGCACATTACCTTTCAACG
>CAYXDZ010000176.1:0-7060 GCA_964463815.1 uncultured Verrucomicrobiota bacterium
CAGGTGCCCATGCCCGCCGGCTGGGACGCGGTCGAACCGACGCTCGCCCGCAGTGGCAACAGCGAAATCCGCTCGTTGACCCAGGCGCTCGGATTGAAGTTCGGCAGCCCCGCCGCGCTGGCTGCGTTGAAGGCCACGCTCCGCAACTCCGCCGCCGACACCGGCGAACGCCGCAACGCGCTGCGGGCGCTGCTGACCGTCCGGGACGCCGAACTTCCGGCGCTGTTGCAGGCACTGGTGAAGGATGCCGCGCTCAGCAGCGACGCGATTCGCGGGCTCGCGGCCTCGGGTGATGCGAAGACGCCGGAAGCGATCTTGTCCGCCTACGCTTCCTTGAGCGACGAGGCGAAACGTGATGCCGTAAACACCCTCGCCTCGCGCCCGGCGTTTGCACGTCCGCTGCTGACGGCGGTCGAACAGGGCAAAGTGCCGAAACAGGCGCTCACCGCCGATCTGCTGCGACAGTTGCGCAGTCTCAATGACGCCGAGGTGAAGGCCGGGCTCGAGAAGGTGTACGGCACGTTCCGCGAAAGCACCGCCGACAAGCAGCAACAGATCAACAAGTTCAAGGCGGTCTATTTCGCGGGCGGCTCGACGCCGGGCGACGCTCCGCGCGGACGGGTGGTTTACGATCGCATCTGCGCGCAGTGCCACACGTTGTTCGATGTGGGCGGCAAGGTCGGCCCGGACCTCACGGGCTCGGCGCGCACGGACCTCGATTACATCCTGCAAAACATGGTGGATCCCAACGCCGTCATCCCGAACGAATACCGCACCTCGACGATCGAAATGAAGGACGACCGGGTCATCACCGGCATCGTGAAAAGCCAGGATCAGAACGCCGTCACGATTGCAACCGCCAACGAGACGCTCGTGCTGCCACGCAAGGACATCGCCGAAATCTTCCAGAGTGAGTTGTCGATGATGCCGGAAGGTTTGCTGGACACGCTCACCGACCAGGAGGTGCGCGACCTCATCTACTACCTCCGTCAACCGGCCCAGGCGTCGTTGCCGACCCCGTAAGTTGACCGAATGGGGAATGGAATGCGAGCCCGGGATCGCCGGACGGACTCATTCAAAGGCCAGCGACAACTCTTCAAGCTGGCCCTGGCTCACCGCGGTGCCCGGTGACGAGTTGCGTTTTGCGTTGGCCTGGTTCGGTTGCGATCGGTGGGTCGTGCGGCGAGCTCGCACAGGTTTGATTTCTTCAAATTCGGTTGGCGGCTCCTTTCGTCACCCGGCAGGGACATTCCGCCTGGCCTTCCCGTCCAATCGCTCTTGGTTTGGCGCAGTCCACGCGTGAGGTCGAACCGCGGAATCGAGGTTGAAACTGCCTGATTAAACGGGTTTACTCTGGCGTCACAGACTACTGATATGCTCGCCGCCGCCCGACAATCCTTGGCCCCGACGCTGTGCCTTGCGTGGTTGCTGGCTTGGACTTTGCCCCTGGCCGCCGCCGAGGATGCCGCCGCCGGCCGGAAGATTTACCGGCAGATGTGCGCCGAGTGCCACGGTCCCAAAGGCGAGGGCGTGAGCGGCAAATACGACACCGCGCTGGCGGGCAACTGGTCGATCACCAAGCTCACGCGGGTCATCGAGAATACCATGCCGGAGGAAGACCCCGACCTGTGCGTCGGTGAGGACGCGGTCAACGTCGCCCGCTTCATCTACGACGAATTTTATTCGCCGGAAGCCCGGGCCAAGAACACGCCGGCGCGGGTGGAGCTCGTGCGCCTGACCAATCCTCAGCAGCTCAACGCGGTGGCAGATTTGGTGAAGAGCTTCACCGGACCGGACCGCCGCACCGAGGAACGGGGTTTGCGGGCCACCTACTACAACGCGCGCGGTTTCAACCGCGACAAACTCGTGCGCCGGCAGGTCGATGCGCCGGTGGACTTTGATTTTGGGACCAACAGCCCGGATCAGGAGAGCATCGCGGAGGACGAGTTCTCCATCCAGTGGCGCGGGTCGGTGATCGCCGAGGAAACCGGAGTTTACGAGTTTGTGGTCAAGACGCCGAACGGTTTCCGCCTCTGGGTAAATGACACGGAGGAACCTTTGATCGATGGCTGGGTCGCCTCCGGCGATCTCGCCGAACACGGGGCCACGCTCCGGCTGATCGGCGGGCGGGTTTATCCGCTGCGACTGGATTATTTCAAGAGCAAGGACAAGACGGCGTCGGTTTCGTTGCAATGGCAGCCGCCGCACGGCGCGCTGCAACCGATTCCGAAGCGCAACCTCACGCCGCAGGACAGTGGGTCGACGCTGGTGCTCAACACACCTTTCCCGCCGGACGACGCAAGCGTGGGTTACGAGCGCGGCGTGTCGGTGTCGAAGGCGTGGAATGAGTCGGCTACCTTCGCGGCCATCGAGGCGGCCAACTACGTCGCTCAAAACGTGGACCGACTGGCGGGCACGAAACTCGACGCCACCAACCGCGCGGAGCAGGTCCGCACGTTCGCCCGGCGTTTCGTGGAAACGGCGTTTCGCCGGCCGCTCACGCCGGAACAGGCGCGCACTCACGTGGATGCGCAGTGGCAGCGCACCGAAAAGCTCGAAACCGCGGTGAAGAACATCGTGCTGCTCACGCTCACTTCGCCGCACTTTCTCTACCTCGGACTCGGGGACGAACAGGCTGACGATTATACGGTCGCCGCGCGGTTGTCGTTCGGGCTTTGGGATTCGCTCCCGGACCAGGCGTTGTTCGAGCAGGCGGCCGCAGGCCGGTTGCGCACTCCCGAACAGGTCACGGCGCAGGCGAAACGCATGCTGGAGGATCCCCGGGCGCGCGCCAAAGTGCGGGCCGCGCTGCATCACTGGCTCCAGATGAGCCACGTC
Organism: uncultured Verrucomicrobiota bacterium; assembly: GCA_964463815.1. GTDB lineage: Bacteria > Verrucomicrobiota > Verrucomicrobiia > Limisphaerales > RI-55 > RI-55. The sequence continues at coordinate 2,839 of CAYXDZ010000176.1, forward strand.
GAGGATCTCTCCAAAGACGCCACGCTGTATCCAGGATTCACCGCCGAGTTGATCGCGGACTTGCGGGCGTCCCTCGATCTGTCCTTGGCGGACGCAGTCTGGGGCGAGCGCTCGGATTACCGCAACCTGCTGTTGGCCGAGCAGCTCTACGTCAACGAACGCCTGGCAAAATTTTACGGCATCGAAGGCGTCAGCGGCCCGGACTTCGTGAAAGTCGCGTTCGACCAGGATCAGCGCAGCGGCGTGCTGACGCACCCCTATTTGCTGGCGGCATTTTCCTATCACCAGACCACGTCGCCGATTCATCGCGGCGTGTTTCTCACGCGCAACATCGTGGGCCGCTCGCTGAAACCACCGCCGTCGGCGGTCGCGTTCAAGGATGCCGAGTTCGACCCGCACATGACCATGCGTGAAAAGGTGGCCGAACTGACCCGCGACGACGCCTGCATGTCCTGCCACTCGGTCATCAACCCGCTGGGTTTCAGCCTGGAACATTTCGACGCCGTGGGCCGCTTTCGGACGACCGAGAAGGACCGCGTGATTGATGCCGTCAGCGACTACACGACCAACGACGGCGAGACCATCCGGTTGACGGGCGCGCGCGACGTGGCCCGGTACGCGGTCTCCAGCGATCTGGCGCAGGCGGCTTTCGTGGAGCACCTGTTTCATCAGGTTGTCAAACAGCCCGCACTCGCGTATGGTCCCCGCACCCTGAACCAGCTCCGCGCGTCCTTTGCGAAGTCCGATTACAACATCCGCGCCCTGCTAACCGAGATCGCCATCGTGGCCGCGCTGCACGGAATCGAGAAAAACATCAAGACTACCGACGCCCGTTGATCCACCCTTAAACCCGCACCACTCATGACCCGCCTCCAACTCCGCCGCCGCCAGTTCATCCAGTCCGTCGGTCTCTCCGCAGCCGCGCTGCCGTTTCTCCTGGGCCTGCCCAGCCTCGGGCTCGCCGCGCCCGCGCGGCCCCGCCAGCGGTTGATCATCATGTTCAGCCCGAACGGGACCATTCCGCCCGCCTTCTGGCCGGATGAAGCGGGCCGCGAGTTTCAATTGAAGGAAATCATGACGCCGCTCGCGGCCTTCAAGGACCGGATGCTGGTGTTGAAGGGGCTGAGCAACAAGGTGCGCGGCGACGGCGACAACCACATGCGCGGCATGAGCTGCCTGTTGACCGGCATCGAGCTGTTCCCCGGCAATATCCAGGGCGGCTCGGACACCCCGGCCGGCTGGGCCAGCGGCATTTCCATCGACCAGGAGATCAAGAATTACTTCCAGAGCCGCGAGGACACGCGCACGCGTTTTGGGTCGCTCGAATTTGGCGTCGGGGTCACCGACCGCGCCGATCCCTGGACCCGCATGTCCTACGCCGGGCCGAACCAGCCGATCGCGCCCGTCTCCGACCCTTATCAGATGTATCGCAAGCTCTACGGGCAGTTGCAGGACCGCGAAAGCCTCCAAAGCGTGCTCGACGACGTGCGCGGGGATTTGAAGAAGGTCCGCAAGCTCGTCAGCGCCGAGGACCGCCGGATCATCGAGCAGCATGAAACGCTCGTGCGCCAGATGGAAAAGGATCTCGAGGAAGCCGCCCGGCAGAAGCTGGTCGCCACCCCGCCGGCCTTCGAGGAGGGCGTCGCGGACCAGAACGACAACGTGCCGAAACTCAGCCGCATGCAGGTCGATCTGCTCGTCAACAGCTTCGTCAACGACATGGCGCGCGTGGCCACCCTGCAATACACCAAGTCCGTCGGCCAGGCGCGCATGAACTGGCTCGACATCAAGGACGGCCACCACGGTCTTTCCCATGAGCCCGACAAGAACGAGGAGGCGGTGGAGAAGCTCACCAAGATCAACCAGTGGTTTGCCGGGGAGCTGGCGTATCTGCTCGAACGGCTGGCCACGACCCCGGAGCCGGGTGGCGGCGGCAGCCTGCTGGACAATACGATGGTCGTGTGGACCAACGAACTGGGCAAAGGCAACTCGCACACGCTGCATGACATCCCGTTCGTGCTGGCCGGCGGCGGGTTCGGTTTTTCGATGGGCCGCTCGCTCCAGTTCAACAAGGAACCGCACAACCGGCTGCACCTCGCGCTCGCGCACGCCGTCGGGCATCGAATCGAAACCTTCGGCAAGCCGGAGCTGTGTTCGGACGGGGCGTTGAGCCTGGCCTGAGCCGCCGCCTCACCGGAACAGCCCGATACCCACCCGCCACATTTCGCTGCGTTCGTTGTAGAGCAGCAGACTCTCGCCGTAGCCGGTGAAGAATTGCGCGTGCAGGTAGATCGAGAAGCTGCTCGAAAGCATGTTGTGCAAAGGAAACGTCACATCCACCTGCGCGCTGCCGTTATGCAAGTCTTTGCCCGCCCGCAGGCCGCCCGCGACCTGAAGACCGTGCGCCCAGCCGGCTTTCAGGCGTAAATCCACGTAGCCGCGGTAGTCGGCCAGGTCGGGGTTTTCCCCAAGCCCGCCCATATAAAACCACGCGCGCGGTTCGAACGTGACGTGAAACGCATTCTCGTTCCCAAATACGAAGGGCATCCGCAGATAGGCGATGTTCAAACTACGCGAACTGTCACCGTCCTTGCCGTTGGACTCATGCTGAAAGCCGATCTGCGCGCCGACGCGGTCGATCCAGCCGCGTTCGGGCTTGATGAGCCGGGGCAGTTCATACAACAGCTCGGGCATGTAGCTCGAATCGAGGAAGGGCGCGGACTCGGCATCGAGATCCCACAGCGACCGCTGCGTGTAGGCGAGGTGCAGGCCGCCGGTCCATTTCGCGCGGCGATACAGCCAGCCCTCCGCCCCGCCCGTCTCATTGGTCTCAGTGTTCACCAACCGGTACTTGAAGCTCACCTGGAACTTCGCGTTCGGCGAGTCCGGCCCGGCGATGAAATAAAACGGCTCATACGGGAAGATGTGCCGCTTGAAGAAGCTCGTCTCCGAGGTCTCGGGATCCATCGCCTCCTGCATCGAAAACCTGCGCGGTGGCGGCGCATCGGCCTTGCCGGGGGGTGATTCCACGGTACCGATGTCGAGGGCAAACGAGGGCGCACCATCGAGCGCCATTTCCAGCCGCACGGCACCCATCAAATGCGGCGGGACGGTGGCGCGGTAGGCCACGCGCGCGAAGCCGTTGGGTGCAATGGTGATTCCATCGGCGGGCAGTGGTTCCCCGGCACTGAAAACCAGTTCCTCACGGGCCGGCCCGGCGGTCAACACCACCTGAACGTTTGCCGGGAACTGGCGCGTCACGGTGGATGAAGTCGGGTTGAGGCCGACGACATGGATCGTGATCGACCCGCCGGACTGGACCTGCAGCGAATCAAGTTCAACGAGGTACTCCGCCGCCGCCAGAGCCCCGGGCAACCAGGCGACGAAAAGCAGACACGCCAGCCAAGACGAGCGGCAGTGACGAAGGAAAATTGAGTTCATGGGTTTTCAGTAGTACAGGCCGACTCCGCGATCGGACCCAACCGGCCGGCCCTTTGCAAGACGCGTTCAACGGCTGTGCGTATCTTTGCATCCGGGTCAGCACGTAGCGGTAACAGCAGATCCCAATGCTGTGAGTCTGGAGGAAACGTGATCTCCGCGCTCTCCACCGCGGCGGCACGCACCTCCGGAGACTCGTCACGCAATAGTTTTGCACACACGCGGACGACGGCTTCTCGTGTTTCGCTCTTCAGGTCCAGCAAGAGCAGCCGCTTCACCACCTCAAAACGGACACCTTGGTCCGAATGGCTGGAAAGTTGATCCAGCGCGGCGACGATCGCGCGCAATTCTTCAATCTTGCGTGGCTCCTGCCATCGCGGGAAGGACATATAGATCAATGTTTCGACTGCGTAGTGGGCGCGTTCCGTGTCCTCTGCCAGTGCCTGCACCACTGCGGGGATCGCAGCCACGCCGATTTCAGAGAGGGCGATCTGTCCGAGAGGTGGTGATCCGCCGCCCCAGTCCCAGTCGAAGGTCCGGATCAAATCAGGAATGGCAGGGATGGCGTTGGTTCCCAAAAAGCCCAAAGCTTGGTCGGCGATGTCCCTTCGTGAGCCGAATGGCCAGGGATTCGGACGGAGGGACTTGGGTAGGCGTTGACCGACCTTCCACATCCAGGCGTCAAACCGCGTCGGTTCCTCGTCCAGCCATTCGATCAAAAAGGGCAAAGCGTTCGTGCCCATGGCAGTCAATGCCCTCTTCGCTTCCGGTTGATTTAAGCGTG
>CAYXDZ010000177.1:0-6982 GCA_964463815.1 uncultured Verrucomicrobiota bacterium
CCGTCGATCATGGCGAATGCGAAGGGCGACGTGCTGGTTTATGGCATGGGCGAAGTCGCCATCATCGAGATCGCCAACCGGCTGCGCGCCGGCAATCGCGACTTCAGCGGCATTCGTGGAACCGCCTTGTTCCTGGGCGCGAAGGCGGCGGCGGCCGCGGATTTCAGCGACTGCATCATCCTGCCTTCGTGGGAGGAAGTGCAGAAGGACAAGCGGCATTTGATGCGGCTGACCAAGGTGGTCGAAGCGCAACAGACGCCTTACAGCGGCAAGCGTCTCGTGCAGTGGCACGGCGACCGCGCGCTCGTGCAGGAACTGCCGGCGTTTCCCGTGGACGGCCCCGATCTCGACGCGCTGTACGAACTGCCGTTCATGCGGCTGGCGCATCCCAGCTACCAGGAACCGGTGCCGGGATTCGCGACGATCAAGGATTCGATCATTGTATCGCGCGGCTGCCCCGGCGGTTGCACGTTTTGCGGACTCGGTTTTCACCAGGGGAAATTCCTCTCCAGCCGCAGCGTGGACTCGGTGCTCAAAGAGGTTCGGAAGATTTCCAGCGCGGACACCTTTCGCGGCACCATTTCCGATCTGGGCGGGCCGACGGCAAATCTGTTTGGCGCGCGCAACGGGCACGCCGAGGAATGTAAAAAATGTCATCGCCCAAGCTGCCTCTGGCCGACGATCTGCCCGATCTTCGAGATCAATGAAAAGCCCGGACTCGACCTGCTGCGCGGAGCGCGCACCCAGCCCGGCGTAAAGCATGTCTTCGTGCAGTCGGGCATCCGCATGGACGTCGCGCTGCGCACCCCGGAATACATGAAAGAGCTGGTGCAGAATCATGTCTCCGGCCACATGAAAGTCGCGCCCGAGCACAAGCATCCCGACGTGCTGCGCCGCATGCGCAAGCCGGCCGGCGATTTCGAGGGCTTCATGGAGAAATTTTTCGAGCTGAGTGAGGAGGCGGGCAAGGAGCAGTATCTGGTGCCCTATTTCATCTCCAGCTTTCCGGGCTGCACGGAGAAGGAAATGGGCGCGGTCGAGGACTTCCTGCTCAAGGAGCGCTGGAATCTGCAACAGGTGCAGGACTTCATTCCGCTGCCCATGACCGGGGCCGCCGCGATGTATGTGACGGGACTCGACATCAACACCGAGCAACCGATTCCCGTCGTCAAGAATGCCGGCGACCGCGAGCGCCAGAAACGGATGCTCCGCCCGAACGCGCCCAACCGCGTGCGCGTCACCGGCAGCCGCCGCCGGACGGGCAAGGCGGCCTTCGATCCCGCCGCGCAGATGGACACGGTGTGATTCGGCGGGCAAGTCTCAACGTTCACGCTTGGCTGACAAACCGGCCGGTGTATTCGGCAATGCAGTTATTGCCACTTGGAAGTTGAACGACACGCCCGGGAGATGGTTGTCATGTCCGGGTGAAATTGCGCTGTTGCCTGTTGAAGGCACCACAGACTTCCGGCTTATTCCTGCACGGATTCGATGTCCAACTTCAACATCGCGTAGCCGTCGATCTCGAAGTGCTCGACGACGATCTCCACTTGCCCGGCAGCGGACTGCTCGAAGATGCCTTCATTCGGGGTCGGGCCGTGCCAGGTCCAGTTCTCGATGACTGGTTTGCCCGCGACCACCACCCGGATGCCGTCGTCGCTCAGCGTTTTGAAACGCCATTTACCCTTCGTGAGGTTAAGCTTTGTGCGGGCAATCATGCCAAAGTGGTCGTTGCCCAGGCTTCCCAGCGCAACGGCATCGCCCAATTTTTGATCGCCCGGTCCGCCCCAGCCGTAGGGAAAATCCAGCGTTCTTGTCGTGGCGCGGATCGCGTCGGCTCCGTCGGCCAGCTTGCGCCAGCCGGCAAGGTCTTCGCGCGGATCGATTGTCCACGGAAAGAAGGTGAGCTGCCACTCGGCGGTCACCAACGTGCCTGCAAGTTCGCGCTGAAAGCCGCGACCCGCCAGCGCGATCCGATACGGGCTGACGCCTGGCGGCGCGGTGATCGTGACCAGGCTCGCTCCGGCGCGCGGCGAAGGTTCCAGATCGGCGCGGACATTTCCCACCAGCACACGCGGCGATTCGAGTAATGTCACGCCAAAGACCTCGTAGGCCACCTTACCGGCTTCGGCCGGCGCGGCCCGCAGCAGCGGCGATTCGTGATCCCATGGACCCCACTCATCCATGATGATCTGCTCGCGGCCATGCAGATGCGCCCGCGCGCCGACGGGCCGTTTCTCACCCAGCGCCGTGTAGCTGGGAATCGTGTAGCCGGGCATGGCACCGGACTTCACCGGTTCACAGCCTTCCTCGATCGCGAAGTCAACCGCACGGGGATGATCGAGCCGGACGTCGTTGCTGAACCACACGTTACTGAAGACGTTCTGGCCCTTCGTCGAATCCCGAAGTTGCAGAACGATCAGCCGTTCGTTCTGGCCAAGTCGCGCGAAGGGTGCCTGCGCGTTGATCGTAAATGAGTTTCCCGCAATGACATTGTCGGTCACGCGTTGCTCGCCACCCGCGACGCCGGGCAGCTTCAACAGCGCTCCGTCGTCATCCCACCACAGGTGGACGCCCGCCTTATTGTTCACGAAGCGGTTGCTGACGATCAGATTGTTCGACGCGTGCTCCATGTTGATCGCGCCGCGTTCGAGTCCGTAGGCCATGCCGCCGTTGCCGGTGAAATCATTCTCGGCGATCAACATGCCGGAGGAGTAGCCGCCCCAGACGCCACAGATCGCGTTCTCAACCACGCGATTGCGGACGAAGAGGTTGCCCTCGGAAAAGGTCATCTCGAAGCCATGCGCCGGCGCGTAGGAAAGATCATTGCCGACGACCAAATTCCGGTTGCAGCCCAGCGCGCTCAATTCTTTCGCGAGTTCAGCGGGCACTTTGATCAGGTCGTCCACGTCCTGTTTACCGGTTTCCTGGCGTAGCCGTGCGCGTTCGCCGTCCAGCCAGCGTTCGCCCAATGCCTCTTTGCCGGCGAAACCAAAGAAGCCGTCGCCGCCGTGCGTGGCCGAGTTTTCTGCGAACACGTTGTCGTTGCACTGCTCGAAGGCGAGGATCCCCGCCGAGTCCTGACCGCGGTTATAGACACCTTCCACGTGGCCACGAACGCAGAAGTCGAACGCATTCCGGCTGATCATGTTCCGGCTCGACTTCCACATCGCCAGGCCCCAGCCCGAGAGGAAGGAGCAGTCGTTGTCGTAGATCGCGGAGTCGTTGACGTGATCAAGGATGATACCGTTCTGACCGCGCCGGACGAGGATGCCCGCGATGGTCACGCGCGACGAATGCTCGACGCAGACCGCGCCGCCGTATTGCTCGCGCCAGGGCGTGCGGTCGTTGTCATGCGGAAACATCCAATCTGATCCGTCCTCGGCGGCGGACGTGGACTTGAGCCGCTGGCGGTAGTTGTCCGAGAAATCGCCGCCAAGAATTTTCAAACCATCGGCGCGCGAGGCGACCAGGCCGTTTTTGAAGCCGTGGACGCGCGCCGCTTCGATGGTGACATTCGTGTGGCCGTCGAGGCGAATGCCGATGCCGGTGAGTTCATTCCACGGAGTGTTGGTGGAAGCACCGCGAAGGACGGAGCCGGGCTTGAACTGGATGACAAGATTGTCCGCCTTCACGTGCAGCACGCCGTTGTTGTCCGCATCGGCGAGGATTGTTCCCGGCGGAATCTCGACCACGCAGGACTGAGTGATCGCGGTGTTGTCGGCGGTGACGCGGAGCGTGGGGAGATCGGCGGCGATGGCGTTTGCGGCGAGGCCAAGGAGGAGGGCGGGAAATGTCGAAAGCCGAAAGCCGATGGCCGGGCCAAATCCGAAGACCGGGGACCGAAGGCGGCCGGGCGATCCTTCGGTTGGGCGGCTCAGCGGTGACGGTTGGAGCGGCTGGCCCGCGCGAGATTTCGGAATTCGGATTTCGGTCATGGTTCGTTCTTCGGTCATCGGTTTTCGGATTTCAATCAATCCAGCCCATACTTTTCCTGCCACGCCTGCGGCAGCGTACCGAAGCTCAGGAGCCAGTCGTTGAACCTCTTCAAGCTCCAGCCACGTCCCGCAACGAGCCGCTGATGGAGGCGCTCGTTCTCCAGGCGGCCGAGCCAATAGCTCATGGGCACGCACGGGGAACCGGTGTACCAGTTGATCTCCGCCTGGGCGCGGGCGCGGGAGAACTGGAGGTGCTTCTGCAAGTGCCGCACGCCCTGCTCATAAGTGTAACGACCGGTCTGCAGACGGAGGTCGATCAGGATGCGGTGGCACCGCCAGAGCGCGTCCTGCAACTGCTGGATGGGCGTCCACGGCGAGCGGTCGATCTTGAGATCAACGGTCATCTGCTCGCACCACAGTGTCCAGCCCTCATAGAAGACCGCGTGGGCGAAGAGCCGTCGCCACTTGCGCGGATGCTGGTTGGCGGTGGCGAACTGGAGGTGGTGCCCCGGATACGCCTCGTGTGCGCAGGTGAGCGCGAGCCCGAAATGTTGCTGACGTTCGATTCTTTTCTCTGCTTCGGTTTGCTTGTCGAGGCTCAGGTCGTTGACCCAGAAAATGCCACGCTGGCGTTTCTCAAATGCGCCGGGCGATGAGTAGGCTGCCGTGGGCAGGAGCGGCTTCATGAAGTCCGGCGCGGGCCGGAGCACCAGGGATTCGCCGGTTGGGAAAGTCATGGCCTTGGCAGCCTTGAACCCATCGGCGATGCGTTGCGTTTCCCGTTGATACAGCGTGAACAAGTCCTCGCGCGGATTCCAATCCCCGCGTGCGCGTTCCAGAATCTCGGCGGCCCGCTTTCCCCGGCCATGACGCGCGCAGGCTTTCTGGAGCAGGTCGCCAATGCGCGTCACTTCACTTGCCGCCAGCACCTCAATCTGCTCCAGCGTGTAATCCAGTCCCAGTTCATCGCGCACGCGGCGTTCCACCAGGGCGCGGCCAATGGCAAACGAGCCGACGGGCGCGAGCGGTCGATTCGCGACGTGGTCGCGATAACGCTCAACGGCTCGGCCGGTCGCACGGAGGAGGGTCTCATCGCGACCGTGATCCCCGTGGCGCGCGAGAAACGTTCGCGTGGCGTCGAGCAACGAAGTCGCACCGGCGGCGGTTTCGAGCATCACCTTGCGCCAGACCGGCTCCGGGCGGTCGATCAAAGTCGCGGCTTCGGCGAGGTAATCCGGGGCCTGCTGGAGTACTGACCGCAGGTTCCGCGCGGCGCGGGCCGGTTCGTCGTCGCCGCGCTGGAGTTCGTGGAAGACCACGTTCAAGACGTGGTCGATGGCGTCCGGGTCGAGAGCGTGGCGTTGGCGCGCAAAATCCTCGGCACCGTGCAGCAGATAACTGCGCAAGGCCAGTCGGTCGAGGTGCTGTTCGCGGGTGAGTTCACGAACGCAGATGGCGTCCAGTTCGCGCAGCGACTTCAATCGGCGGCGTTGCTCGATCTCCTCGTGGCGCAGGCTGGCGCGGCCGAGTTTGCCTTCGCCTGCGCGCAGACCGGCGAAGTTGGCGGCCACGGGATCGGCGGCCAGCTCGCCTTCAAAATGACGCGAAAGGATGCTTTCAAAATGCTTTTGAGTGCGGCTCATGTTGGAACCGCGAAGCATGCCGGCGACTTGATCTTTTCGCTATCCTTTTCAAGGCGGTTTTCTAAAGTGCGCGACCGTGAATTGATCAGGAGCCTCATCGTGGAATCATCCGCCTCCAGTCGCGTGCCGATTGATCCCGTCCCGACGGAGATCGCGGCGCGTGAGCGGCTGATGAGCTGCATGCAGGAACTGGTCCGCGACCTGGGCCAGGCCAACAAGGATCTGGAGCGGGAACTCGCCCGCCGGAGCCGCTTGTCGCGGGCTGTATCGCGTTCGCTGCCGCCACCCGTGGAGCAGGGCGAGTTCGAGAGCTTGCTGCTCGCCAGTGGATCGCTCGGGCTCATGAGCCTGCCGGATGGGAACGGTTCGCCAGCGGCGACGGATGCCCACACGGTGCTAACCTCCCTGCCGCGCCGGTTCACGGACGGCACCCGGTTCTTCGTCAATCACCTGCGTTCCGTGCCGCGTTGGGAATCGCTGGCCGGCGTGCTGCGCCGCTCATCTGAGATCGAGGCGGCGCGCTTGAGCGGCCTGGCGGCGGACCTGTTCGCCCTGCGGCTCGCGCAACCCATCCTGCAAAAGCTTCGGCACAACGGCACGGCCGGAGTTTTCTCCCCCGACACGGCCGGGGTGATGATTACCGATCCAGACGGAGTCATCCGGCTGGTCAGCCACCGGTTGGGGATGCTCACGGGGTTGACCATCGGTGAAATGCTGGGCCGAAACTGGCTGCGGGCGTTGGTGCCCGAGGAGGACTGGCCGATGATGCGCGGCCTGCCGGGCTTTCCCGGTCCCGTCCAATTGCGCGACCGGGACGTGTGGATTAAGGGTGGCCAGTCCCGACCTTTTCCGGTGAGAATGTTCACCCGCGGCCTGCAACAGCGGGCGCGAAACATTGGGGCGGTGACCGTGATCACCGTCGAAGGAACCGAGCACTACGAACGCATGGAAGACCTGGCAAATCGCGAACGGCTGTACCGGCGCGTCTTCGAGGAAGATGTCACCGGGCAATACACCTGCACCCCCGATGGCAACTTGCTGACGTGCAATGCCGCGTTCGCGCGCATCTTTGGTTTCGCGTCCGTCACGGAGGCGCTGAAGGGCAATCTGCGCCAGCTCCATCTCAGCGCCGAAGCGGCCGATCAGTTCATGGAGGAACTCACCCGCCGGCGGCGGCTCGTTTATTACGAGTCCACGATGCGCCAGGTGGATGGCCGGGAGATCCACGTCATCCGCAATGTCTCCGGTGAATTCGATTCCGACGGCCGGCTGCGCGAGATCACGGGCTTCATTTTCGACAACACGGAACACCGCCGGCTCGAAGATCGCGTCCGGCAGTCGCAGAAAATGGAAACCGTGGGCCGGCTGGCGGGCGGCATCGCGCACGACTTCAACAACATGCTG
>CAYXDZ010000178.1:0-3062 GCA_964463815.1 uncultured Verrucomicrobiota bacterium
CGGGTCATCAGAATGAGTCGGGTCTCAAAAAAGGCCGTTGTTCAACAACCTGTTAGTGACTTGCCCGCCTGTTGCCCGCCCGGCGAGCTCATCATTAATGTAGGAAACGACGTCGCGAAAGTCCTGAGTGTTCAAGCCCTGCACGGCCTGGTGCATGAGCCAGACGGTGCTGTTGGTGTCCTGGCCGCCACGCAAACCGGCCTTGATGCGGTTCAACTGGTCAAACAAGTACCAGTCCTCCTGCACGATGAGCGGCGGGGCCTGGATTTCCTCGCGACCGCGACCGTTCGGTCCGTGGCAGGTCGCGCAAAACGTGAAATGCTGGGCGCCGCGCTCATTGTCGCCGCGGATCGTCTTCAAGTGTTTGGCCGGCGGCAACTGGCTGAAATGCCGGACGACCGTCGCCAGGTCTTCGTCGGTCTGCAACAGGCTGATCCCGGAGCCCATGAGGTATTCGGACCGGTTGTCCGGATTTTGGCCGCGCTTGCCGGTCATGAAGCGGCGGAGTTGCAGTTCGAGATACCACGCGGGCAGGCCAGCGATGATCGGACCGCGCTGCATCTCGCGCGTGCTGTGGCAGAGCAGGCAGGAATCGATGAGGGCGTTTTTCGATGTTACGTCCTGGGTGAGTGTCGCCGGTGCCGGCGGGGGTGATTTGCAACCCGGTTGAAGCCAGGACCACGGACCAAGGATCAAGGACCAGACCAGGGCCAGCCGCCAAAAATGCAGCGGCCCGGGCGACGCTGTGCGCGAAGGGGAGTGGGTGAAGCCATGGGGGCTGGCGGTCATGACGAGTGAGCAGTAACCAGTTGCCAGTCAGCGGTGAGCAGTGAGGAGCAGGTGGTGCGTAGTAGGCGGTAGCATGTCTGGTCAACTGTTCACTGCTTACGGCTTACAGTTTACTCTTTATCACCGTCCGCGACGAGCGGTGCGAACTGCTGCTCGACCGGGTCGTAAGCAAACAACTCGGCGCTCGCGATTTTGAAGAACCAGGCGTGCAACCGCAGGTTGTTTTTTTGAAGGCGACGCTCCACGCAGGGATACGAGCGCAGGTTTTCGAGCCCGAAAAGGACGTTTTCCTCGGCGGCGGCGGTGAGGCGTTCCTCGTCGTTGGTCAGGTAATCATAGCGGGTTTTCAGCGTTTCCCGGACGGGTGCCGCCACTTCCAGCCAGCGCGCCAGATGCGGGGTCTCGGTCGGGCAGGTCAACCCGCGCACCAGGGCCTCGATCGCGCCACATTGCGTGTGGCCGCAGACGACAATGTCCGAGACGCCGAGCGATTCGACGGCGAATTCGATCGCTGCGGCGGTGGAATTCGTGTCGCCGGTGACGCTCGCGTGCGGCACGATGTTGCCGGCGTTTTTCACCACGAAGAGGTCGCCGGGGTTGCTTTGCGTGATCAATTCGGCCAGCACCCGGGAATCGGAGCAGGTGATGAACAGCGTGTGCGGTTTCTGCCCGTCGCACGACAGGCGCCGGAACAACTCCCGGTAACGGCCGAACTCTTCCAACCGGAACTTGTGAACGCCGGAAATGAGCTGCTGCATGTGTGGCGGGGGTTTAGCGGACCCGCGTGCTCCGCGCAAATGGAATCTCCCTTTTCCAGGCGGTGCAAATCCCCTACCGTGCCGCCATGAACTGTCCCAAGTGTGCGGATGAGCGGTTGAGCCGGGTGCGGGCCGGCGAGTTGGAGGTGGATCACTGCCCCGCCTGCGGCGGCCTCTGGCTCGACCAAGATGAACTGCCCCGGTTGCTGGAGGTGGATGCCGGCGACCTTCGTGATCTCCGGCGCGGCCGCGACGAAACCGGTGCCAATACGCGCCGGGGAAAGTGCCCGGCCTGCGCCCGGGAATTGTTGCGCGTGACCAGCGGCATCCGGCGCCAGGTGACGGTGGACAAGTGCGCCGACTGCGGCGGCGTCTGGCTGGACGGCGGGGAATTGGAGACCCTTCTGGCCGCAAAGCCCGGGTGACCGGCCGGTTGGCCGGGCTTCGGCGTCAATTGGTCCGGGCGTCCTGACGCAGGCGAATCTTGTCGCGCAGACTCGCTTCCTCGAAGCGCGCGGGCAGTCCGCAGGCCAGCCGCCATTCGTTGCGTGCTTCCAGCAAACCCAGCCGCGCGACGTACGCATTATCAAGCAGGTTCACGTCAGGCTGTCGTCGCTCATAGAAAAAGGCATTCGCGGCATGGACGGCCGTCAATGTCGTGAAAGTGTCATGCTCGCTGCGGAGCGGTTCATGATGATGCGCGATGGCCTCCAGCACCGGCAGGGGCAGCCCCCACATGCCGAAAAGACACGCCGCCGCCTCGGCATGAGTGGTGCCAAGATGCTGGCGCTCCACCTGGAAAACCGGTGCCGCCAGCTCCTCGCTGTGGCGATGCACCTCGGCATACTCTTTCGCCAGATTGGCTGCGAGCAGCAGCTTGCCGATGTCGTGGAGCAACCCGGCGGTAAACGCGGCGTCCGCCAAATCGGTGTGGCCCGCGCGCACCGCGATGGCGCGGGCACAGCCGGCCACTTCCATGGAGTGCTGCCAGATCCTGTCGGGGGCGACGCCCGGGCAGGCGGCGGATTCGTATTTGGTGAACATGGGCACGGCGAGCACCAACGCCTGCGTCCGCTGGGTGCCCAGCAGCAGCACCGCCTCCTCCGCCCGCGTGATCGGCGTGGACGGCGCGAAAATCGCGGAGTTCACCACCTGAAGGATTTTGGCCGTCATCAGCGGGTCTTGGGCGATCAATCGCGCCACCTCGTCGAAGGAGCCGGTGGGCGACTCCAGTTCGGCGATCACCTGGTTGTAAATCGTCGGCACGCTGGGCAGATTGCGGAATTTCGCGATCAACTGCCGGGTCTGCTGATTCGCCAGCCAGGACTCGACCACCAGCTCGCGCTCGAATTGCGCGAGGATCATCTCCTTCCGGTTCTTGGTGTTGATCACCGAGGGCCGTAGGCCAAGCAACTGCTTCAGTTCACCGGCGGGTGGTGGTGTTCCGTAAAAATAGCGCAGCATGCCAGGCCGGCTGGCGTGCAGTTCGTTCAGCAATCCGACCACCGACTCACC
>CAYXDZ010000178.1:3162-6954 GCA_964463815.1 uncultured Verrucomicrobiota bacterium
GCATGCCAGGCCGGCTGGCGTGCAGTTCGTTCAGCAATCCGACCACCGACTCACCTGAAACCTGGCCTTCCGTCACGATGATAGAAAATGGCTTCTGCTCACAGAGTTGGCGGGCGCACACAACCGTGGCCGCCCGTTCCCAGTACCAATCCTCGCCGGCCGATGTGAAAAGATCATCCAACTGGCGATGCAGAAAGTCATCCGCGACCAGCACCAGCGCGGAATAGCGCGTGGGCTTCGACTCCGGCACGGTGACCGGGGTGATGGTGGCTGCAGCCACCGGTTGCACCGAGGCACCGGCCGCCGTGTTGTCGGCTGCGGAGGACCGGGGTTTCCGTCCGAGCATTTCAAGGAAGTTCATGTAACCAATGCGCCAAACGAGGCTTCGGCAGTTTGGACAATTACTTTAGGCAGGAAGTTGAACGACAAGGATATTGGTTCCTGATCCTGGCCGCCCGGCTGGATATGGCATTGTCACGCCGCCGGAATTCCAGGATGATCGCGCGCATGATCGCCATTCTCTCGGGCACCAACCGCCCCGGCAGCAACACCCGCAAGGTGGTCGCCCACCTCGAATCCATCTATCGCGAACTCAAGGTCGTCACGCAGCTCGTCGATCTGGCGCACCTCCCGCCCGCGATCTTCGACCCCGGTTCCTACGCCGAGAAACCGGCCGCGTTCAAACCCTTCGCGGACACCGTGCTGGCGGCGAAAGGGCTCGTGATTGTGACGCCGGAATACAACGGCGGCGTGCCGGGCGTGTTGAAATACTTCATCGACATGCTGAAATTCCCGGAAAGCTTCGAGGCCAAGCCGGTCTGCTTCGTCGGTTTGTCCGCGGGGATGTGGGGCGCGCTGCGGCCGGTTGAGCACCTGCAGCAGATTTTCGGCTACCGCAACGCCTACCTCTTTCCCCAACGTGTGTTTCTGCCGGGCATTAACGGGCTCTTGAATGAAGCGGGCGGAATCGCGGACGCGGAGATCGCGGAACGCCTGGCCGAACAGGCCAGGGGCTTCGCCGGTTTCGTCGGCAAGCTGAGTTCGTAAGACACCCAGCTTCCTGTGGGCGAGGGACCTTGAGAGTTTGTCTTGTGGCCGCGGCCCGCCCCCGTCTAGCCTCTCCGCATGTTGAATGTCGGAATCGTCGGGCTTGGCTACATGGCGGCCATGCACATCAAGGCGTGGCGTCAAGTCGCCGGGACCCAAATCCTGGCGGTCTGCAACCCGAGCGGGCGCAATCTGGACGGCAATCTCTCCTCCGTGTTTGGCAATGTCGCCGGCGAAGAGGCGCTGCAGCTCGACATGACCCAGGTGCGCGCCTACAGCGATTACGCGGCGATGCTCGCCGATCCGGACATCCACATCATCGACATTTGTTCGCCGACCTGGGCGCATCATGACCAGGCCACCTCCGCCCTGGCCTCCGGTGTTCATGTCCTGCTGGAAAAGCCGGTCGCCCGCACGACCAAGGAAGCCAAGCGCATCGTCGAGGCCGCCAGCCATGCCAGCAATTATTTAATGCCGGCCATGTGCCTGCGTTTCTGGCCCGAGTGGCGGCTGCTGAAAGACGCCATTGATGATCAGCGTTACGGCAAGGTGCTCGCCGCCCGGTTCCGCCGCGTCGGCCCGCCGCCGGCCTGGGGCAAGAAGCATTTTCATGACGGCATCAAGTCCGGCGGCGCGCTGCTGGACCTGCACATCCACGACGTCGATTTCATCAACTGGTGCTTCGGCAAACCCAAGCGGGTCTTCGCCACGGGGTACACCAAATTTAGCGGAGCCATCGATCACGTGGTCGCGCAGTTTGAAGTGGACAGCGGGGCCATCGTGCATGCCGAAGGGAGTTGGGCAATGACGCCGGGATTCAGCTTCAACATGAGTTACACCGTCAATTTCGAACGGGGAACCCTCGATTACGACGTGGCGCGCGGTCCCGATGCTGTGTTGAAGATTTGCGAAGAGGGGAAAGAACCCATCACCCAGAAGGCGGCGGCCATGGACGGCTACGTCGGTGAGATCCAGTATTTCGTCGAGGCCATCCGCCAGGGCAAGCCCCCCACGGTCGTCACGGCGAAGGACGGCCTGGCGGCCATCGAAGTCTGCGAGGCCGAGGAAATGTCGGTGAAACTCCGCCAGCCCATGCCGGTCTGAGCATTCCGAGTCGGTGCCAGCGTTTTGAGAGCCGCCGATGGAACGGACGGGCGAAGGTCCGGTCACGGCCGGCACCCGACCCACTCCCAACTGCGATGGCGCTGCGCCAGCCTCTCGATTGTGCCACCATCCGGGAGTGAGTCCAGTGGTTCGCTTGCTTGCCAGGCCTTGCGCAAAGCAGCCGTGATTTGTTCGCGGGTGACCGGCAGGTTGCCGATGAATTCGGCGTGCGCGCGCCGGTTACGCCAGGCCGGTTCCCGCGAGGGATGGCGGAGCAACTGGTTGATCAGCTCCAGATCGGCGGCGTGGAGAATGGTGCCGTGAAACAGCAACGCCCGCCGCCCGCGCTTCTGGGCATTCCCGGAGAACTTGCGGCCGCCCGCTTCGAGATCGGTGTGGCCGCGCACGGCGACCGGTTCGCCCAGCAGGTTTTCCAGCGCCGCCCGGTGAATCTCCATGACCTGACGGTTGGTGCCGGTGATGGTGGCGAGCGGTCCCGCGTCCGGCATCAGCAGGGTCACCGCATAGCTCAGACAACCCGGCCCCTGGACCACGGTGCCGCCACCGCTCACGCGCCGCAGAATGGGAATGCCGCGCTGCGCGCATGCAGCCATCGCGACTTCCACCGACACGTGATTGGAGAGGCCAAGCACGACAAACGGCACCGCCGACGCCCAGATGCGCAGGGTTTCGATGCCCCGTTCCTCGGCCAGTTCCAGCAATGCTTCGTCGGCGGCGAGGTTTTCCGCGGGCGTGGCCCACGACTTTTCGAAGTATTTCATTTGTCGCCACCCGAAGCTGACTTAAACTGCGGCGGTTTGCGGCTGCCCGGTAAAGGCTTGCCAAACCGGGTGCCCGTCATATCGTTTGCGCCCTTTCAGGACAACCTGATTTCAACCGCCGCCCCCCGTCGCCTCGTGGAACCACCGCGCACGCTCCGGAGGGAACGGCTCGACATTGAACCACAATGACTACGGATTCCGCCTTGCAGGAACGAATGGCCGCCCTGGAACGACAACTGCCAAGCGGCCGCTTCTCCGATGGCGAAACCCGGCGCTGGTTGCAGGCCGCCGGCCAGGTGCTGGAAGCCGCGCTGGAAAATCAGGGACGCGCCAAGGCCACGCTGTTCCTCGATGAATTGATCGGCCGGCTCAAGGCCTCGGGCATCGAGGCGCCGCGCACGGTGCAGACGCCTTACCTCAACACGATTCCCGTGGAGGATCAGCCCGCCTACCCGGGCGACTGGCAGACCGAGATTCGCATCAAGAGCTTCATCCGGTGGAACGCCATGGCCATGGTGGTCAATGCCAACCGGGCGAATTCCACCCTCGGCGGGCACATCTCCACCTTTGCCTCCAGCGCGACGCTTTACGAAGTCGGCTTCAATCATTTTTTCCGCGGTCGGAGCGGCGAGTTCACGGGCGACATCGTTTATTTCCAAGGCCACGCATCTCCGGGCATTTACGCGCGGGCCTTTCTTGAAGGGCGGTTGACGGAGCAGCACCTCTACAATTTCCGCCAGGAACTCGCGGCGGGCGGCGGGCTTTCCTCGTATCCGCATCCGTACCTGATGCCGGATTTCTGGCAGTTTCCGACCGTGTCGATGGGGCTGGGCCCCATTCTGTCGATCTACCAGGCCCG
>CAYXDZ010000179.1:0-6909 GCA_964463815.1 uncultured Verrucomicrobiota bacterium
CCGCCTTAAGACTTGGACTTACGGGATTGCTGACATCCACCAAGGACACCGCCGAGTCGGAAACCGCCGAAATCACCAATAAATCCCCCATGAATTCCACATAACTGGCTCCCATCAAGTCATCGAACCCAGCCTGGCCATCCCGCAGTTCCGCCAATAGGAGCGGGGCCGCCGGATTGCTGATGTCCACCAACGTGACGGCCCCATCAAAATGTTGGTGGGCGGAGACCGCCAGCAAGTTTCCGCGGATGGCCACATCCACTGCTCCTGCCAGTTGCTCAAACCCGCCCACTCCCTGCTGAATCTCACCGATCTTGACGGGGCTCTGTGGCACGCTGATGTCGATCAGTGTGACGGCGTTGGCTTCGCTGGCAGCAGCAGCTAGGATGTTTCCAGAAATGTCGATACCCGCGAGGCCGGCCAGATTGGTGAACACACCGTCGCTTTCCTTGATTTCCGCGAGCACGACCGGTTGGGCTGGATCCGTCGCCTCGAACAGGGTGATGGCGTGATCCAGGGAACTGACCACCGCAAGCAGTTGACCGGAAAGTTTCAAACTGGTCGGCCGGCCAAGGTAATGAACGCCCGCCGTGCCGTTTACTTGCTCTGAAAGCAGCTCAAGCCCTAACGTCTGGACAGTGTTGGCCACATGCAGACCTGCTGCGGGTGAGTTCGTTCCCACGCCGACCCGGCCGTCATTGCTTATCGCGACGACTAAGGGATTGGTTCCATCGGGCGTACCCAGTTGGGACGCCGCGCCGGGGGCCAGTTTCGCGGCGGTCACCGCGCCGTCTGACAACATTCCACTCGTGATCGCCGCCGCCGGCACCGTTGCGGCTTGCCGGGCCTTGATCGCGTAAGGGGTTGCGGACAACTGCTGGCGCGGGGTGAGTGACGCAAACTCGCTCTGGCTGCCGGCCGGCTTCACGGCAACTTCCAGCCAACGCTCGCCGCCATCAAAGACTTCGGCACCAAAGTCCAGCAACGTGGTGAACAGTCCCCCGGTGACCACAACCCCGGCATTCGTGATCGCACCACTCCACTGACCGCCCTGCTCCGCCTGCTCATGTAGGCTGAATCGCAGATCGAAGCTGCCCGAAGCAGGGCTTCCGCCTTCAAGCAGCCGCCCTTGATATGTGAATCCGGTGGTTTGGGCACCTCCCCGAAGCCCGGCACACACCAGCAAGGTGCCGATCAGGGTAGGGTAGCAGGTCGCTTTCCAGTTCATGGTGATCCTCTTCATTTCAATTCGGGCCGTGATGCTTCCATTGATGGCAAGCCTTTCTTCCGCTAAAAACGGGTGTCTCAGCCGCTCAATCCAGCACCGGAACGACTCCCAGCGATGGTCTCGCCACTCCTTGTATTGCAGTTGGAGCCGCAAACCTTACAGGAAATCTTCACCACCCCTCATGCACTGACTTTCGGGCAAAATCGCGCGACGCAAAATGAGTCGCACGTCACCCTACTTCGCGCGCTCCACCATCCTCCCGCAGATGCTGCACGTTCGTGCTGTCGAGCAGCCGCCGCCATTCCTCGGCGCTGGGTTCTGGCCGGATCGACACCTGATACGGCTCGCCGAAGAACAGCTTGTGGTTGCCGTCGTGGACGCACTGGTTGATCCGCGTGAACAACTGCGCAGCGGGCCGGTCGATCACCACCGTGATGGTCTGATCGCGCACGCTCACCAGCCGGACCTCCGGAATCTTCGCCAGCTTGCGGACCATGCCCTGCAATACGCGCCGCGGTTGATGCCGCAGATTCCGGTAGATCAACCCGCCGATGACCAGCAACGCAATAAAGCCGCCGAGCCCGGAGTTGTTGACGATCAAATAAATGATGCCCCCCGCGATCGCCAGTCCGCCGATGAGCCACGCGACCTGGGCGGGATCAAGCCGCCGCACGTCGCGCAACGCATCATTCAACCGCTGCCGCAACGGAATCGCGACGTGCCGGCCGGACTCGGTGTTGCGCCGGGCTACACGCAATTCTTCGATCAACTCGCGTGCGCTCGGGTAGCGGTCCTCGGGACGTTTCTGAAGGCAGCGCTCGATGATACGCACGAGTTCGGCGGGCACGTCGGCGCGGATCGTGGCCGGCGCGGGCGGATGGTCGAACGCCACCGCGTGCATCGTTTCGACCGCGCTGCCGCGTTGGAACGGCGACTGGCCGGTCACCATTTCAAACAGCATCACGCCGAAGGAAAACAAATCGCTGCGCGTGTCCGCCGGCTGCCCTTTCACCTGCTCGGGGCTCATGTACGCCGGGGTGCCCTTGATCGTCCCGGCCTGCGTGTGATCCAGCGTCGAGAGCTGGCTCAGTTCGCCGCTGGCTATGGTCGAGGCTTCGAGATCGACCAGCTTGGCGAGGCCGAAATCGAGAATCTTCGCGTGACCGTCGGGCGTCACCATCACGTTGCCGGGTTTGATGTCGCGGTGAACGATGCCCGCCTGGTGCGCCTTCGCCAGACCGCCGGCGACCTGGATTGCGAGATCAAGTGCGCCGAGGAGATCGAGTTCGCCGCGCTGGACCAGCTCGCGGAGCGTCGCCCCCTCGACCAGTTCAATGGCGATGAAGATGAGACCGTCCTCCTCGTCCACATCATGCACCTGGGCGATGGCGGGATGGCTGACGCGCGCGGCGGCGCGGGCTTCCAGGAGGAAGCGCTTGCGGCGGTTGGGATCGGCGATGACCTCCGGCGTGAGAAGTTTGAGGGCAACCGGCCGTTGCAGCTTCTGATCATGGGCGCGATAGACGACGCCCATGCCGCCCTGCCCGAGGATGCTGTCGATGCGGTACTGCTTGAGCGTCCGCCCGATGAGCGGCGGCGGTGAATTGATTGGCTCGGTCTGGTCCATGCCCGCGAATGACGCGAGGCTGCTCAAGAAATTGTCGGCTGTCAGTTCCATTCTCAAAGACAATCGGGCGGTATTGTCGCCCCGCGGAGAGAACACGCGAAGACGGGGAAAGGTTTCAAGTCGCTTCGCCGCTCTGCGCGGTCTGTTGGGCGGGTTGGGGGCGGTCGGAACGAAAGCGGCCAGCGAAGCCAGGACTTGAATCGGCCATTATATCCGGGCATTCGGCCTGCTTCGGTTCTGCGGTCAACCAGACCTTTGCGCCCCCCCGTTCTCGCACAAGACCAGGGTCAAGCACACATCCTGGCGCAAGGTGTTGACAGCGGTGGACAGCCGCTTTGGATGCAACGATCCCTACACGGAGGCACACGAATCCTATTCATGAATATCTCCGGGAACGCCGCAAATACACACCCCGAACCGGGCCGGATCAAGGGCGTGCATGGAGAAATGCGCGGATTGGCGTTCGCTGGCGGCGGGATTTAGGCAGGCGGTGCAGGAAACTCTGGCTTGCCGGCGCGCAGCCGATTTTCCTAAATCCATCCGTGCCTGCAACCCCTCATCGCCGCGCGCCGTTCAAGCTGAAGACGTTTCTCGATTCGGTCGCCCGGCAGGTGGACCGGACGCTGGATCAAGCCATTCCCCGCGCCTCCGCACGCCCCGGAACGATCCACCGGGCGATGCGTTATTCGTTGTTCGCGGGCGGCAAGCGGTTGCGGCCAGCCGTGTGCGTGGCCGCCGCGGAGGCCTGCGGCGGATCGTGGGACAACGCCTTGCCGCTCGCGGCCGCCATCGAGTGCATCCACACGTACTCGCTGATTCATGATGATCTGCCGGCGATGGACAACGATGATTTCCGGCGCGGCAAACCGACCAACCACAAGGTCTTCGGCGAAGGCATCGCGATCCTGGCCGGAGACGCGTTGCTCACGCAGGCGTTTGAAATCCTCGCCGCCGCCCCGGCGACAGGGCGGTATCCCGTGAGCACGTACGTCGCGGAACTGGCGCGGGCCTCCGGTTCACGCCAACTGATCGCCGGTCAGGTGGCGGATCTCGAAGGCGAGGGCAAAAAACTTTCGCAAAGCGAGCTGCGGTTCATCCACGAACGCAAGACCTCGGCGCTGCTGTGCTGCTCCGCGCGACTCGGGGGGATGAGCGCGGGTTGTTCCGCCGGCAAGCTGGCGGCGGTGACCCAGTTTGGCCACCACGTGGGACTGGCGTTTCAAGTGATCGACGACATCCTCGACGTGACCCAGACCTCCGAAAAGCTGGGCAAGACCGCCGGCAAGGACACCGCCGCGCAGAAGGCCACCTACCCCGCGATCGTCGGCCTCGACAAATCACGCCAGATCGCCCGGCAACTCACGGAAAAAGCTTTCGCGGCATTGAAGCCCTTTGGCCGGAAGGCGACCGCACTGGCGGCTTTGGCGGAGCATCTGTTGAAGCGGGATCATTGACCCGGCTTTAACGTCCGCCCGGCTTGAAAACCTCCGGCGTTCCCGGACCCGGTCGCTGGGGCAGGTCCGCTCCCCGGAGCGCGAAGAAGAGCAAGGCCCCGAGAAGCAAAATGGCGATCAAGATGCCGACGTCCATGTAGGAGGCGTGATCGCTGGAATTGCGGACGGCGTTCATGCGGCGCTTGCGCCAGTAGCGCTGCCAGCGGCTCTCCGGCTTGCGACCGCGGTTTCTTAGAATTTTCGGTATGTCTTCCTGCCCCACATGAACCTCCTCATTGCGCTTCACCGGCGTAAAAAGCATCCACCCGGGCGGCCACGTCCCGGAAGCCGATGTCGATTTCGTAAATCTGTTTGAACTGCTCGATCGCTTCAGGGTGACGGCCCATCGCCTCCAAGGCCACCCCGAGCTGGTAGATCAGTTCCTTCTTCTCGTCGTCCAGCACGGTCTTCTCGTCGATGGCTTTCTGGAGCGTGCGCACGGCCACATCGTGCAGGCCGCGCTTGGAGAAGCACTGGCCCAGGTAACCGAGCGAGGCCACGCGACGATGCGGGTTGGCCTGGGATTTTTGAAACTCGCCGATCGCCTCGCCAATCTTGCCGTGCCGGAAGTAAACCCGGCCCAGCTCGAAGCGATGTTGAAGATCCGAGGGGTAGCGCTCCACCAACTCGCGCGCGGATTGGATCTCCAGCGCGTCGCGTTCAACTTGCAGGGCCTGGCGCTGTTCCTCGTAGTCCACGCTGTCCTGATCGAGCGCGGCCAGTTGCAGCTCGATCAACTTGAGCGAGGTCGCGTGAATTTGTTTGTCGAGCGCGGGGTCGCCGCCTTGATCCGCCTCCCGCAGGCGACGCAGATAATCCAGGGCCGGGCCGTATTCTTTCAACTGAGAATGCGCCGCCACGAGCGCGCGCAACAACTTTAGGTTGCCCGGCTCAGCCGCGAGTTGCGCGGTGTCCCGGGCAACTTGTTCCCGCACGGCGTCGTCCCCTTTGACGATCCGGTTGTCCTGCTCCAACTGCACCGCCTGGGATTTGTCCCGCAGGACATCGCGATAGGAACCCTGGCCACCGGCCAGCGTATCGTAGCCACCTTCCGCCATCGTGCGGCGCGCGGCCAGATCCTTGAGGGCCTGCTGTAATTCCGGATCGTTGGGATTCGCCTTGAGCGCCTCGTGATAAATACTCTCCGCCCGGCTGATTTGCCCCGCGTCCGCGCAGGCATCGGCCAGCAACCGGGCCAGCTTGCGATCCGCCGGGTTGTTCTTAAATGCGATCTCGAGCGAGAGCAGCGCCGTCTTGGGCAGTCCCGCGGCGGCGGCGGCTTCCGCCAGTGCGCGATGCGCGGCTCCGTTGCCGGGATCGGTGTTCAAGGCCTGCTCGGCGGCCACCAGCGCCTCCAGCGGATTGCGCCGGGCGAGCATCTGGGCCTTGGCCACCAGCGGGGACACGCTCGCCTTGCCCATCACTTTGCTGAAGAAACCGCGGCCTGCCTTGACGCGCTTGAATTGCGTGGCCCGCAAGGCTTCGCGCGCCTCGTAGAGCGCGGGTTCCAATTGCAGCAAGCCGGTCAGGATCTCGACCGCGTAGTCGTAATTCTGCCGGTTGTAAGCGGCCATCCCCTTTTCGAACTGTTCCCGGCAAAAGGGCGCCACTTCGCTCAATGTTTTTTCTGGCATAGCTGAATTCCAAATAACCTCGGGCACGCCGACGACGCGCGAGAGTTTCCACTACCCCCCGGCCCCGTCAGCAAAATTCTTGTCCTGCCGCCGGGCCATTTCGTCGCGATTGGCCCGCCTGTCGTGACCGGCCCCCGCCGTTTTCAGAGCATTGTGCAGACGAGGCGTTACATTCGAATCATTGGCCACAATTTGAATTTGCAAATTTCCCATTCGTTCGCGACAAATATGAACGTCACCAAAGGCCCAACGGTCAGTTCGCTGATTGATCTTGGTCCCGTCCACGCCCGTGCGATGAATACCCTTTCACCACAACCCGAAGGCGCGGCAACGGCGAACCTCGCTGAGTGTCAGATTGCGGTTGCGTATGAGGGTGCGTTTGAACGCGATCGCGTCATGCGGCTGCTGCAAACTCTCGGCCAGCGTTTCACCGGTGAACTCGTCTTTTCCTGCACGTGGTGGAAGTTTCGTTACCTGCGTGATCCGGACATCGCCCTCGTGGCGCGGCATTATGCCAGCGCGGCGGCCATCGTCATTTTCGCCACCGATACGCCGGGGCTTTTCCCGTTGCCGGTAATGAACTGGATTGAGTCCTGGGCCGCCGCCCGCGGCAAGCCCGGCGGCCTGCTGGTCCCGCTGATCGGCTCGCCCAACATACCGGCACAACTCTATTCGACGAAGCACTTCTACCTTCGTCACGTCGCGGAACGTTCAAAAATGGATTATCTGCCGGCCAACGCGCTCAACTCCGGCTGGCTTTCTCCCCTCACCGCATCAAAAGCAAACCACCAACCGCACCCTGCACCTTAGCCGGTTCCCGCCAGTTGATCCGGCAAAACTCCCCGCAGACTGCGGGCGTTGTTCAGCCTCACTCCGGAGATGGACCGTCCCGCCAAAAACATCCCACCGCCCGATCCGCTTTCCCGC
>CAYXDZ010000180.1:0-6900 GCA_964463815.1 uncultured Verrucomicrobiota bacterium
CCCTGCTGAAGCTGTTGGAACTCCTCGCCGGCCTGTCCTTCGCCGGGCTCGGCATTGTGCCGCGCACCGCGCCGGGAACCATCGGCATCCTCACCGCGCCGCTGCTGCACGGTAATCTGGCGCATCTCTTCGCGAACGTCGGCCCGCTCTTTGTGCTGCTCGTCCTGCTGTTCTGGGACAAGACCTATCATCCCACGCGCACGCTCACGATGATCTGGCTGGCGAGCGGCGTTGGCACCTGGTTGATCGGGCGCGCCGCCGGTCCCAACGGCGAACCCACCGTTCACGTTGGCGCAAGTTCACTGATCTTCGGGCTGGTCGCGTACTTGATCGTGGCGGGCGTGCTGGCCGGCAAATGGCGAAGCTTCTTCATCGCCATCGTGGTCTTCTTCATCTTCGGCGGCATTTACGTCGGGGTGCTGCCGCATGACGGACCCGTCTCCTGGGAAGGCCACTTGAGCGGGGCCCTCGCCGGCTTGTTCGCCGCGTTCCACAATCACGGCCAACGCTCAGGCAAAAGTTGATCTGCCATGAAACTCCTCCATATCCACGCGCATCACGACGACTACGAATGGGCCGCCGCCGGCACGTTCGAGCTGTGGCGTCGCCGGCTTGGACCGGACTTCCACGCCCGCATCGTCGTCTGTACCGACGGCCAGGCGGGACACCACTTTCGCCCGCGCGCGGAAACCGGGGCCTTGCGTCAACAGGAACAGGCCGCCGCCGCCGCCCTTGCGGGCGTTGATTACCAGCAACTCATCGATCATCGCGGGCAACAGTTTCGCGAAGCGTGCGTGACGCAGGACGCCGCCTTTCTCGCCGCGCTGTGGAAGGCGATTCGCGACTTCGAGCCGGACTACCTGTTCTGCCCGCCGTTGCCGGTTGATCCGCTTGCGGGCGTGCATCCGGATCATCTCACCGTCGCCGAGGGCGTCCGCCGCGTCGCCTACATGATCAATGTCCCGCACGCCTTCACGCCCGAGTATCCCGCCGACGAAACCCGGAGCGTGCCCTGCAAAGTGCCGGTCATCATCAACGTCCACGACGGCTACATGGCCGGCGCGAATGCCTGTGACCTGGCGGTAAACGTCGAACCGGCCTTCGAGCAACTCGTCAACCTGACCTGGTGCCATCAGAGCCAGTTTTGCGAATGGCTGCCCTGGGTGGACCGCCACAACCTGCGCGCGCCCGCTTCCAAGGAGGATTGGGCGCAGCAACTCCGCGCCGCGCACGGCCGCCGCAATCGCGAAATGGGACTGGCCGGAGCTGCGAGTGCCGAGTTCTTCCGCGTGACCGCCTGGGGCGCGATTCCCACGGCCGAACAACTGGTCGCCGATTTCCCGGGCTTGATCGATCCGAAGTCCACCCTTGAACGCCTGCGCCAGCGGTTGAAACGGTGGTCGGGCGATTGAACCGGGGGCCAAGCTTCTTGCTGTCCAATTGCCACCGCCTGCCGATATACCAAGCGCGTGAACGACCAGCCGCTCGATGATTCGATGCCTGTGAAACCACCGGCCCTGCCGCCGGTGAACATTTCGCCCCAGCTTCCGGACAGCCCGCCGCCCATCGCGGCCTGGCGCTGGTGGCTGCACCTGATCATTCTTGCGGGCTACGTGCTGGGGATCGGTTTGTTGAGCGCGACTTCCGACCAGGCGGAAACCGGCCCCGGCCTGCCCACCCATCCGGTTGATCTTCTGCTGACGTTGCTCATTCACCTGGGCATCTTCGGACTCTTCTTCGGCGCCGCGTGGGCGGCCTCGCGCGTAAACATCGATCAACTGTTGATGCGCTGGCAACGCGGCTGGCTGCCCTGGCTGCTGGGCTTCGGCTACAGCATCGCCATGCGGTTGATCCTCGGGATCATCGTGCTGGTCGTGCTCGTCTCCGCCGCCGTCATCATGGTGGCCGGCTCCGGGGAACCTTGGAACCGAGCCGCCTACGAAAAAGTCATGGAGGATTTGTCCGAGCGCTACAAACCGGACGTGGAAACGCTGGTGGACAAGGAAGCCATCCAAGACAGCCCGATTTATCTGCTGTTGAACGTGACGCTGGTGAGTTTTGTTTTGGCCGGGTTCCGCGAGGAATTGTGGCGCGCGGCGATGCTGGCCGGTTGCAAGGCGCTGTTTCCCGCGCTCTACGCGAAACGCCGCGGCCAGGTGCTGTGCGTGATCGGCATCGCCATCATTTTCGGTCTCGGCCACTGGTCGCAGGGACCGGGCGGCGTGGTGCTGACCACGCTGCTCGGCGTGATGCTTGGGTTGATCATGGTCTTTCACCGCTCGGTCTGGGAGGCCACGCTGGCCCACGGTTTTTTCAACGCGAGCAGCTTCGTGTTGATGCACCTGCTGTTCAAATACGAGGACCAGTTCGAGCAGTTGCAAAAATATCTGCCGGGCCAGTGAGCAGGCGGGTAGGCATCAATCGCGAAGGCGGCGCGCGCGTTGCTCCCAGTTAGCCGGCTGTAACCAATTCGTGTCGGTGCTTAATGAAAGCAGGGAATTCTGTCATGAACCCGGCCACCAACCTGCAACCACTTCCCGCCGCCACCGGTCGCAGCCGGTTGCCCCAAGCTCTCCTCGTCGCGACGCTGATTCTGACGACCACTTCCGCCGGTGGTTATGACGACCTCACGTTGCTGAGCGACGAATTCGACGACGCGGGTTCATTGAGCAACTGGCTGCGGATTCATGAGACCGAGGGCTGGAACAACGACACGCTCGAAACCTTCGACGCCAACACCTCACGTCCCGGCCAGTTGGTGATGACGACGCACACCAGTTCCTGGTACGAGGAGTATCGCGGGGAACTCACCTACAAGCTCGTCACCGGCGACTTCGTCATCACCACCTTCGTCGAGCCGCGCAACCGCGCCGGCACCGGCCGGCCGGAACGCGATTATTCACTCGCCGGCATCATGGTCCGCAGTCCGCGCGCGATGACCCGTCCCGAACAGTGGACGCCGCTCGGGCAGAACTATGTCTTCCTCTCGATGGGTTCCGCCAATCGCGCCACCAGCGGCTACGATTACGAAGTGAAGACGACCCTCGACAGCATTTCCACGCTCGTCATTGAAGGGGCCGCCGCCACCCGCGCGACCATCCAGGTCGCCCGCATCGGCCCCCACCTGCTGATGCTGCGCCGCGACGAGGGCGGCGCATGGGTGGTCCATCGGCGTTATCATCGCCCGGACTTCCCGGCAACGCTCCAAGCCGGGCTCACCGTTTACACCGACTGGGACACGTGCTTCGCGGTGGGCGTCGAGAACAACAATCGGCTCGTCCTCACCAACGGCGTGACCCTGCTCGGCGGTGGCACGCTGAACAACGCCCAACCTGACCTCGTGGCCACGTTTGACTTCGTGCGCTTTGCCCGCCCGCAAGTGCCGTCGGAATTGACCGGAGCCGATCTCTCGAATCCCGGCGCGGTAACCGACCAGCAGTTGCTGGCGTTCCTCGGCGAGTCCGCCAACGTCCCCGGTGGCGCGGCGACGGCACCGGTCTTTCAAGGCGATTTGCGCATCGAGGCGGATGCGTTGCGCGTCACCGCCGACGTGGTGAATCAACGCAGCTACCGGCTGCAATCGCGCCCCGCCTTCGATGAGCCCTGGGTGGACGCGTTCACTTTCATCAGCACCAACGATGTGCAAGCGATCATTCAGCCGCTCCCGTCGGAGCCAGCATTCTTCCGGCTCATCAGCCCGTAAATTTTTTCCGAACTCAGTTCAGTTAACCGCGGTTGCCGGCGAACTTACGGGCGGCTCGGTGAGGGATTCGATGAAGCGCAGCAGATCGGCCATCTGCGCCGGCGTGAGCCCTTCCTCCAACCCGGACGGCATCAGCGAACTGCCGGCCGAGTTCAACGTCTCCACTTCGTCACGAGCAATTGATTGCTCCACGCCGCCGGCGAGGCGAAGGCGCAACGTGTCGGGCGATTCAGCGACCAGCAGGCCGTTGACTTCCTCGCCATTCTTGAGTCGCGCGGTCCAGGCCGCAAAGCGCGGCGCGACTTCGCGGTCCGGATCGAGGATGTTGGTCAGAACCGATTCGCGACCGGCGGCGGCCACGGTCAACAGGTCCGGCCCGAGTTCCACGCCCACATCGGCGGCACGATGACACGAGGCGCAGCGCACTTGATAGATCTCCCGCCCGCGCGCGGCATCGCCCCGCAGCTCCAGCGCCGGAGCGAAGTCGCGCAGGCGTTGGTCGAGACTGGCGGAGTGCGTCGCTCCAAACAGCGCGACCGCCCGCTCCCGCAGACCGGCGTCCGAGTGATGACGGGCGGACTGGCGGAAGGCCGGTCCGAGCTGGGCGCGGAAGGCTTCCTCTTTGCCGGCGTGCTCCAGCAAGACCGTCAGGCTGGCGGGATGGCGCAACGCGGCGGCCAGGGCGGCCTCACGAACGGAGGGCGCCAGCGACGGCCAGTAGGCGAACAATTCGGCGAAAGCCGGCGGTTGCTCCAATCGAATAAGCGCGGCGGCAATGACATCGCGAACCGGTCCGGCGGCAGCCGTGCCGAGGGCCACGGACAAGGCGCGAGCGGCGGTGTCCGGCTCGACGAGCAGCAACGCCTCGGCGGCACGGCGCGCGGCATCCGCTGACGGTGCCCGGCCGAGTTCCGATTCCGCACTGCGCGCGATCCGCGTGTGCACGGTTGAGGGCAATTGGAGCGTGCGCGCGAGTTCCCGTTGCCGCGCCACGCCGGCGGCGAGTGCCAACAAGTTGTCATCGTCCGCCTCGCGGAGCCATCGCGTCACCGTTTCCGGTGAACTCGTGCGCGCCGCCAAATCGATCACTTCCAACCGCAGCGCCTCCGACACGGGCGCGCTGGGGCCGCCCAGAATGTCCGTCAACACTCGCGCCGCATGAGGCGCGACCAGTCGCAAGGCCGCCTTGACCAACCACGGATCACCGCCCGCTTTGGGGGCCAGACGCTGCCAGAGTTGCACCGCCAGTTCCTCATCCAGCGGCGCGCGGGCGAGCAGCAGCGCGAGTGTGAACGACACTTCCCGGTTCTCCCCGGCGGCAAGCGTGAGCGCGTGATTGCGCCAGGGAGCGGTGTTCCAGTCCAGGGCCGGCACCCGATGGGTGAGCAGCGTGAGCGTGCGCAAATTCACGAGCGGATGCTCGTCCCTCAAGCCGGCGGCGAGGAGTTCCTCGTCCAGCGCGCCCCGGGCCGCCAGCAGACTCAGCGCACCCAGCCGCGCCTGCACCAAGGGTGACTTCAGCGCGTGCCTGAGCAAGGCGTCGGCGTCCGGATCGTTCCGCTCCCACAACAGCCGGGCAGCCGTGTCGCGATGCCAGCCGTTTTGATGACCCAGCAGTGCCACCAACTCCGCCAGCGTGGCGTCCTCCAGCCGGACCGTCCGATGGGGCGGCGATGCCTTCCTGGTGATCCGCCAGATGCGACCGCAGTCGTTGCCGCGATTGAGATCGAGGTGCTGCTTGATGGCCGGCGGCAGCGACCACGGGTGTTCGATGATCTCGCGGTAGAAATCGACGACGTAGAGCCCGCCGCTCGGACCGTTCTCGAGTTGCACGGGGCGAAACCAGTTGTCGGTGGAGGCGAGAAACTCGCGGCGTTCCTCCGGCACGGGCCGTTGGCCCCGCAGCAACACGCCGTCCGGCGTCAGGCGCTTGCGATGAATCAGGTTGCTGCCGGTATCGGCAATGAAGGCTTCCTGCTCGTGATCCAAATTTTTCGCGGGCTCCATCCGCATCCGGTCGCCGCGCGCGATCTGCACGCCGGTCGCGCCGGTGAAATAGCCGGACGGCGTACCGCCCCCTTCAATCGGACCCGTCACCACGCCGGCCACGCGCCAGCGCGTCCGGATCACCCGCCACGCCTCGTCGGGACTGCGCCGAAACACCGGGGCGGCCGGGCCATCCACCGCGATGTCCACCGTCGGCGCGGGCAACGTCACCGGGGACTCCGCCAGCAGGTTCGCATCGTAGGCGATCTGCATCAGATGCCGGCTGTTGCTCGAAACGAATTTGCGGCCGAAGTCGTCGAAGGCCATGCCGTATTGACCGCCGCCGCTTTCCGCGCGCAGCTCCAGCGTGCGCGGGTCGAACGACAGATCACGGCCGCGTAGGACGAGCCCTTCGTCCGCACTTTGGCCCGGCCGGCGCACCCGGGAACCGTTGCCGCCCTCGGCGAGATGCACGCGTTGATCCGGCCCCCAGCGGAGACTGTTGGGCATCTGCTGCACGTTGAGGCGCGGATTGAATTCGCTAAACCCGGTGAGCACCAAGCGCCGCACATCCGCCACGCCATCGCCATCCGTGTCCTTGAAGAACCAGAGGTCCGGCGCGGCCATGACGAAGACCCCGCCGTCGAAACAAAGAATGCCCGTCGGCCAGGGCAGTCCTTCCACGAAGACGGTGGCGCGATCCATCCGGCCGTCGCCATCGCCATCTTCGAGCCGGGAAATCCGGCCGAGCTTTTCCTCGCGCCGCTCCGAGTAATCGCGCATCTCGCAGACGTACAGGACGCCGTTTTCATCGAACGAAATCGCGACCGGATCGGCGATGAGCGGCTCGGCGGCGACGAGTTCGATGCGGAATTCGGGATCGAGTTCGAAGGTGGCCAGCGCCTCCTCGGGTGACTTCGGCGGCAGGGTGGGCAGCGCGCCGGCCGGTAAGTCAGGCTCGGCCGCTTCCGTCAACAAATTCAGGGCGAGCAGCAGCGTGAGGGCGACCGGCATCTTCATGATGCACCGAGCGTCCCCAAGCCCCGCTGGTCAGGCGAGTTCTTTTTGAGTTTCTCCGGCGAGCGGCGACGGCCGGGCGGTGCATCCGGTTGGAACCGCCACTGGCGAACGCGGCGAGCAGTTTGCGGAGGGCGAAATCCTGGCCTTGAATGACGCGCTCAATGTTCCCCTTGAGCGTCTGGTAAACCTGC
>CAYXDZ010000181.1:0-4248 GCA_964463815.1 uncultured Verrucomicrobiota bacterium
AACATCATCCCAGCCACGAACGTAGAGGACACAGCGGCCATTCTCCGGATTCGGTGCAAGGAACGCGAGCGCGCTTCCGTCTCGACTGATCAAGTTCGGTTCGTCCGGACAGAAAAAGTCCGGAGGACCAATGGACGGATCATCCATGCGTCGAATCAAACCTGTTTCCCGATCCCAGATAAACAGACGGCGAAACCCTCCGGGTTCAGCCGAGAGATTCGTCGCCGCGCTCGTGAACAGTACGCGGCCGCCATCCTGGCTGATGCCCAGCTTGCTGGAGTTGCCCGATCCCGCAAACGATCCGGTGCGGCTCCCGGTCACCAAGCGTTCCTCGCCGGTTTCCAGGTCGCGGAAGAACACGTCGTTCCAGCCCGGCAACGCCAGCCCTTCCGGCGGCAGATTGGTGCGCTGGGCGAGATACGCCACAAAGCGACCGTCCGCGCTGATCACCGCCTCGGCGAAGGGACGCGCTGGAGCGGGACGGGTCTGCGCATCATGGACGGCGATCAAGATGTTGGTCCCGCTTGCCAGGTCGCGCACCCAAAGGGATTCGTATGCCGCTGGCTGGCTCGCGGACAAGTTTCGAGCTGTGCTGCGAAAAACATATCGTGAGCCATCGCCGCTCACACCATTGGCGTAGAGATGGGAGTCCCCCGCCGGAAGCGGGCGATCATAGCTGGGGTGCCGCCGTGAAATGAGTTCCGTTTCCCCGGTCGCCCGGCTCCACAAATAGACATTACGGGCTTCCGTCGCCGCACCGGGATTGATCGAGATGGCTTTCGCGGTGAACGCAATGAAGGCCCCGTCCGGGGTCATGCTGGCCAGGT
The DNA here is from genome assembly GCA_964463815.1 of uncultured Verrucomicrobiota bacterium. Classification (GTDB taxonomy): domain Bacteria; phylum Verrucomicrobiota; class Verrucomicrobiia; order Limisphaerales; family RI-55; genus RI-55. The sequence goes on from CAYXDZ010000181.1 coordinate 828, forward strand.
CGGCTTCGCAGTCGGTCGTGATGAGCGTGCTCGTGTTGGCGGTGCGCTGGTACAGAAACACGCCCGAGCCGGTAGCCTGATACAGCACCCATTCCCCGTCGGGCGACAGCAACGGGTTCGACGCGGCGCGGGCCAGACCACCTTGCCAACCCGCGTGGGTGCTGATTCGTCGCAGCGCGCCTGTTTGGTTGTCGCGGAGAAAGACGTCGGCGGTTTGGTTGTTGTCTCCGGTCACGAGATCATCGGCATCGCTGACGAAGGCGGTCCAGTTGCCGTCCCCGCTAATCGCGGCGGCGGCGGAATCGCTGCCTTCCGGGGCAAGTCCAAGTGAATTGGTGCTGATGAGAATTGTCGTTTGCGTTGTCCGATCTTGAAGGAAGACCTTGCGGTTGGCGGTCACCGCTCCTTGGGCCGTCAGGTTGCTGCTCCGGCTTTCAAAGGCCACCCACCGGCCGTCGTCGCTAATGGTCGGTCGAAAAGAACTGCCGTAGGTGTCGCTGTCTTCGGCCGCGTGCTGGCTGACTTGTTCAAGCGCAAGCGCTTCCGTGTCGTAAACCATGATTTCCTCCCGCCGGAAACCCGGAAATGGCGTGATGGCGGATTGATAGACCACATGACGACCATCCGGCGTCGCCACCAGATTGAGATCGATCGGCTCTTGAAACCCCTGGCGAATTCCTTCGAGCAGGGGCACGCGTTGGGTGATGGCCGTCAAAGTGCCCGCTGCCAGGTCGTAGTAACGGAGGTAGGAAAAGAGATTCGTGTCGGCCGGCTGCGTTCCCACGGAAGCAGCCAGGAAGAGACGTGAACCATCGGCCGCGAACCACAACCCGCGCGTCTGGCCGGGATAGATGAAGTCGGGTGGCAGATCCGGCCCGGCCAGTTGGACGGTGGTGTCGGCGGCCAGATCGCGGACGATGGTCGCGATGACCGGCCTTCCGAACGAGAAGGTGAACTCCGCCGGGACGGCGTAGGCGACGCGTTCGCCATCCCCCGAGGCCGAAAACAAGTTCACCTCGGCCTTGCGTCCATAAGGCGGAAATTCCAAGTCGCTGACCAGCCGCATCTCCCCGGTCTGCCGGTCGTAACGGAACACATCGGCGGCGGCATCCGGGGTGTGGGTGGTGAGGTCATCCGCGTAACTGCCAAAAATGATGTAACGACCGTCGGCACTGACAAGCGGACCAAAACTGTCGCCTTGAGATTCCAGGGAAACCTGGCCGGGATGGGCTCCGCTGGCTGATTGGACGGCTCCGAGTGACGCGGAAGGTTGCGCCAGCAGGCAAACCATTCCCGCCATCATCAACATCCACCGGCTGGAAAATATCGTCAGTTGCATGCTCCTTTTGAATTGCGCCTCAGAATCGTTCGCAGCCGGGATTTATCAAGGAATTTTAGCCCGAGGGAAGGCTTGAAAATGGGTCCGCGCCGGTGCCACTCTCATCGAAAGGAAAGCATGAAACGCCGTTCAACCAGCCTCCAACAGTCTGCGGGATCGCCGGCCTTCGCCTTGAAGGATTTGGTCGTGGTCGTGGCGGTCATCCTCGTTCTGGCGGTCGTTCAGCTACCGCTTTGGGGCCGGGGTGATTCGACTGGGAAGTCGGCGCAGTGCCGCAACAATTTGCGCCAACTGATTCTCGCCTGGCAGATGTACAGCGCGGACAATCACGGCGAGTTGGTGGGAAACCACGGGCATGACCCCGAAACTTACGCCCCGACTTGGGCCTGGGGAGTCCTTGACTACTCGTCCAGGTTCGACAACGTCAACCTCGACTACCTGATTAACAGCCAGAAAACGGGACAGTACGGATTGCTTGGGCCTTATGTGAAGACGGCCGACAGCTTTCGTTGTCCGGCGGACACCAGCCAGGTTTCCATTTTCGGCCGCTTGAGCAATCGGGTCCGAACCGTCGCCATGAACAACTGGATGGGCGGAACCAACCCCAACGGTCAAACTGGTTTCCGAGTCTTTACCCGACAGTCAGACATCGTGGGTTTGCCGCCCTCGCAAGCTTGGGTGATTCAGGACCAGCGGGAGGACAACATCAACGACAGCGTCTTCACCGTGGATATGGTGGACACGCTGGCGGAGTACCCCGGCAGTTATCATTCAGGCGGTGGGTTTCTTTCCTATGCGGATGGCCATGTGGAATTCCGTCAATGGCAAGACCCGCGCACCAATCCGGAACTGATTAAGGGTGTGGTGCTGCCGTCCAACGTGCCTTCACCTGGCAACCCCGATCTGGATTGGCTGCGGGCCCGATCGACGGTGGCTGACTGATCACTTCACCAACAATTCCGCGATTTGCACGGCGTTGAGCGCGGCCCCTTTGAGCACCTGGTCGCCGCTCACCCAGAAGCACAGGCCGTTGTCCAGGGCGCAGTCCATCCGCAGGCGGCCGACGGCGCAGTTATCGACGTTGGCCTGCACGAGCGGCAGCGGGTAGCCGCTGTTCACGGGATCATCGATGACGTCGAGGCCGGGCGCCTTGGCCAGCACTGCGCGCGCGGCGGCGACGGTCACCGGCTTTTCAAACTCCGCGCTCACCGCGACCGAGTGGGCGCGATACACCGGCACCCGCACGCAGGTGACCGACGCCTTGAAGGCCGGGTGGTGCATGATCTTGCGCCCTTCGTTCTCCATCTTCATCTCTTCCTTGGTGTAGCCGTTTTCCAGGAACACATCGACCTGCGGAATCACGTTGAAGGCGATCTGGTGCGGATAAACCTCGCGCGTGACCGGTTCACCGCGCGCGATCTGCCCGGCCTGGCGCTTCAGTTCCTCGATGCCTTTCGCGCCGGAGCCGGACACGGCCTGGTAGCTCGACGCAAAGATGCGCTTCACGCCGAACGCCTGGTGCAAGGGATACAAGGCGATCAAGGTCACGATGGTCGTGCAATTCGGATTGGCAATGATGCCTTGGTGGAGCTTCGCGTCGCCGGGATTGATCTCCGGCACCACGAGCGGCACCCCGGGGTCCATGCGGAAGGCGCTGGAATTATCGACCACCACGCAGCCGGCTTTGGCGGCAATGGGTGCGAATTCTTTCGACGTGCCGCCGCCCGCGCTGAACAACGCGATGTCGATGCCGGTGAAGCTGTCCGGCTTCAGTTCGGCAACGGTGTGTTCAACGCCCCGAAACTTGAGTTTCTTGCCCACGGAACGGGCGGAGGCCAGCAGGGTGAGCTGGCCGACGGGAAAGTTGCGGCGCTCCAGGGTCTGGAGCATTTCAACACCCACGGCACCGGTGGCACCGACGACTGCGACATGCGGAGTCCGATTCATAAAGGGGCGCGACTATAGCGACGGCGCTCTTGATGTCAAACGGGGCACGGAAATGCCGGCGGCGTGGTGGGAATCGTCACGAGGCACGGGGGCAAGGTGGGACAGGTTTGCAACCTGTCTCGGGTGAAAAGGGAA
>CAYXDZ010000181.1:4348-6890 GCA_964463815.1 uncultured Verrucomicrobiota bacterium
CACCACCAGGTTGTCCCGGTGGACGACTTCCACGCGCTTGAGCGTGGCGGACTTCACCTCTTCGCTGCCGAATTCCGCGATGCCGCGGGCGAACTCCGTGCCTTCCAAGTCACAGATCATCACGACATCGCCCTTTGCGAAGGTGCCTTCGCAGCGCTTCACGCCCGGTGGCAACAGGCTCTTGCCGTTCTCGCGCAAGGCCGTTTTCGCCCCGTCATCCACGATCAGCGCGCCCTTGGGTTTATGGAAGAATGCGATCCACCGTTTGCGCCCGCGCAACTTCGCCGGCCGCGGCACGAAGAGGGTGCCCACCTCCCGGCCATCCATCACATCGGCCAGAGCGGTCGGGCTGCGACCGGAGGCGATGACCATCGGAATGCCGGAGCGGATGGCGATCTGCGCCGCGTCAATTTTCGTGGCCATGCCGCCCACCGCCGTGCTGCTCGTCGTTCCGCGTGCATGACTCCGCACGCTTGCGAGATTATCCACGAGGGGCAGCAGGCGCGCCTGGTCGGTGCCGAAATTTTCGATCACGCCCTCCACGGTGGTGAGCAGGATCAGCAAATCGGCCGGGAGCAGGCTGGCCACGAGCGCGGACAACCGGTCGTTGTCGCCGAACTTCAACTCGGTGTAGGAGACCGCGTCGTTTTCGTTGATCACCGGGATGACGCCGCGTTCGAGCAGGGCGAGAAGCGTCTGCCGGGCGTTCAGGTGCCGTTCCTGGTGTTTGAGATCGTCGTGGGTGAGCAGCACCTGCGCGACGCTGATGCCGTGCGCGCCCAACAACCGGTCATAGGTGGCCATCAACTTCACCTGCCCGGCGGCGGCGCAGGCCTGGAGACCTTCCAGGGTCTTGGGTCGCCTGGCGAAACCCAGCACGCCCATGCCGGAGCCGACCGCGCCGGAGCTGACCAGCACGACCTCGAGGCCGCGGGCGTGCAGGCCGGCAAGCTGGGTGACCAGTTGCTCCAATTGCGCGGGGTCCACCCGGTTGGCGGCATCGGTGAGGATGCCGGTGCCCAGCTTGACCACCACGCGCCGGACGTTTTTGAGAAGCTGCTCGCGCATAGACAACGGGGCGGGAACCTAGAGAGCGGGGTCAAACGCCGCAAGCCGTTTGCGGCGCCCGCCGGCCGCCGGAACGGTCACTGCACCCGTGTGTTCCGGCTCCCGAACCTCGCGCCTTGACCCCGGCGGCGTTTTGCGGTTGCACTAGGCGCACCCCAATTCCAACGGATTCGCGCTCATGAGTTCATATCCTTTCTTTGCCGCGGCGGACTCCCTGTGGCCGTTCGCCGTCCTGGGCCTCAGTGTCGCCTTCATCGTGCTGGCGATCACCAAGCTGAAACTGCACCCCTTCTTCGCGCTCATCTGCGCCGCTTTCATCGCCGGCTGGCTGTCGTCGGGCAGCCTCGCGGACATGGTGAAGGCGGTGGACACCGTGAGCACGGGCTTTGGCAGCACGGCGGCCGGCGTGGGCGTCGTGATCGCGCTGGCGTCGTTGATCGGCATGTGCCTCATGGACAGCGGCGCGGCGGACCAGATCGTCCGGCGGTTCATGAAAATCTTCGGGGAGAAGCGCGCCGGCTGGGCGCTGCTGGCGAGCGGATTTTTCCTCTCGATTCCGGTGTTCTTCGACACCGTGTTTTTCCTGCTCATCCCGCTGGCCCGGATGCTCGCCATTCGCACCGGGAAGAACTACATGCTCTACGTGCTGGCCATCGGCGGCGGCGGTGCGATCACGCATTCCATCGTGCCGCCCACGCCGGGACCGCTGCTGGTCGGGGAGTTCCTGGGGCTGGATCTCGGGCGCATTATGATCATTGGTTTCATGGCCGGCATCGTTCCCGCCATCTGCGCGCTCGGTTACGCGCAATGGTTCGACCGCCGCAATCCGGTGGCCGTGCGCGAGGCACCCGGATCGACGCTGGCGGAAATCCGCGCCTCCACGGAGCGGCCCGAGAGCGAGCTGCCTTCCTTCTTCGCGTCCATGCTGCCGGTGTTGCTGCCCGCGCTGCTGCTCGCGGCCTTCTCCTTCATCGACATGGTGGAAAAGCAGCAAATCCGGACGGAATTGCGCGCCAGCATGACCACGGAAGCCGGCGGCGCGGTCGTGGATGAAACGGCTTACAAGACCGAGGCGGCCCGCCGGTTGGCCGATCCGGAATTTTTCAGCGGAACGCACGCCGTGATGAAGCTGCTCGGCCACAAAGTCATGGCGCTGGCCATCGGGGCGCTCATCGCTCTCGTCCTGGTCATGCGACAGTGCAAGCTCTCCTGGCAAAGCCTTTCCGAGAAGTGCGCCGGGCCGCTGGAAACGGCAGGCGTCATCATTCTCATTACCAGCGCGGGCGGTGCGTTTGGCCGGATGATCCAGGAAAGCGGCATTGGCGATGTCATCAAAACGCAGGCGGCTGAGTTCAACATCAACCTTATCCTGCTGGCGTGGTTCGTCACGGCGGTGATCCGTATCGCCCAGGGCTCGGCCACGGTCTCGATGATCACCGGCGCGGGCTTGATGGCGGCGATCATCGGCGATGGC
>CAYXDZ010000182.1:0-6840 GCA_964463815.1 uncultured Verrucomicrobiota bacterium
GGAAGAAATTCACCGCCAATTGCAAGCTCCAAGCTCACTCGTAACGATTGGGGTGCGGGATTGAATCTTGGGCGCTTTCCGCCTCCACTGGGCGCGGTTATTCACGGACATGAACTGGTTGAGCCAAATCGGAGCGCTGGTGAAATTCAACCTGCTGAGCCTGCCGGGTCGCAAAGGCTCGGTGCTGGCCAGCGTGGTGGGCATCGCGGGCGTGGTGGCGGTCTTGATCGGCATGCTGTCGATCGCCACTGGTTTTCGGGCCGTGCTGGCGGGTTCAGGCGAGGACGATGTGGCCCTGGTGCTGCGCAGCGGGGCGGACTCGGAGATGGTCAGCGGGCTGACCAAGGAGGAGACCCGGATCATCGCCGACGCGCCGGGCGTGCTGCGCGATGCAGCCGGCCCCCTCGCGGCGGCCGAGTTGTTCGCGGTGATCAGCCTGCCGAAGCTCACGACCGGCACCGACGCCAATGTCCCCTTGCGCGGCGTGGAACCGGCGTCCTTCACCGTGCGGGGGAATGTTGAGATCATTGAAGGCCGGAACTTCGAACCCGGCCGGAACGAAGTCATCGTGGGCGATGGCGCGGCCCGCGAGTTTGCCGGCCTGAAAGTCGGTGAAACCCTGGACGCAGGCGCGAATCAATGGGCGGTGGTGGGTCGCTTCACCGCGGGCGGCGGGCTGGCGGAATCCGAGATCTGGACGGACGCCGCTGTGTTGCAGGATGCCTATCGCCGCGGAGCGACCTACCAGTCGGTGATCGCCCGGCTGCAATCGCCCGGCGCGTTGGACCAGTTTGACGCAGCCTTGAGCAACGATCCACGGTTGAATCCCCGGGTGCTCCGGCAATCCGAGTACTACGCCAGCCAGTCCGTGATGATGACGGCGTTGATCACCACACTGGGCACGTTGATCGCCGGGTTGATGGCGATAGGCGCGGTGTTTGGCGCGCTGAACACGATGTACTCGGCGGTGGCTGCGCGGGCGCGGGAAATGGCCACCTTGCGGGCGCTGGGGTTTGGTCGCAGCCCCATCCTGATCTCGGTCCTTTGCGAATCGTTGTGCATCGCGCTGGTCGGCGGACTGGTCGGGGGCGCGCTAGCGTACATCGCGTTCGATGGTTTCCGCACCTCGACGATCAACTTCCAGAGCTTCAGCCAGGTGGCGTTTGCCTTCCGGGTGACCCCGGAATTGCTGCTGCAAGGCACGGTTTACGCCGCGCTCATCGGCATGGTCGGAGGATTTTTTCCGGCCGTCCGCGCCGCGCGCCTTCCAGTGGCGCTGGCGCTGCGGGAGAGCTGATCACTGGACCTGGACCGGGAGTTGGCTGGTGCGGAATCCCATGTTCGCAAGCACCTGCTTGTTGGTTTCCCCCTGGATGGTCGCCCCCAGCGTGACCGTGCCGCCGACGGTCAGGTCATCCAACACGAGGCAGTATTCACCGTTGGCCATGATGCCGAGCACTTCACCCGTCTTGCTGAAAACGAGATCGCCGCGCGACGGGGTGAACTTGCCAAACAACTTGCTGAACCGCTCGCGCTGCATGCGGACGTGCTTCGGCGTCGCGGGATCGAGCTGGAACGGTGCCTCGCCATAGTAGCCTTCGGTGCCGCCGACGAGCACGGCTTCGTTGAATTTGAAGGGCTCCTTCGCGAGCGGATAAACGGCGACGCCCAGCTCCTTGGCCTGGTCGGCCGAGATCGGCGCGAGGATGATGCGCGGGTCCGCCTGGAGAAAGGACAGCGCCTCCAGGGAAACCAGCGCGAAGCCGCGCCGCAGATTGCCGAAGAGGTAGTTCCAGTCGGTGGCCCCGGCCGCGATGTTCAACAAAGTGTCCTGGGCGTGATAGAGCGCGTAAATCTGGCCGCCACTGCTGACGAGCACCGTCTTGGTGCTGCGCGAATTGCCGCTCTGACCCAGCAAGCCACTGCGGCCGGCGGTGAATTCCGCGTCCACCCGGTTGGTGAAGAAGCTGCTCAGGATGACGTTGCCGGTGAGCGGGCGGTTCTCGCGAATTTCCTGGCGGAGCTCCCCAGACTTCTCCGCCAGCGAGGACACCCCTTCCGCCAGCACCTTCGCGTGCTCCTGGATGACCGCCTTCTCCTGCTGGATTTGCTGTTTTTCCTGTTGCACGACGGCGACCTGCTCGCGCGTGACCAGGAGTTGCTCGCGGACCATTTCCTTCTCCTTTTCGGTGACCTCGAGCTTGACGGCGAGCTGTTGCTTCTCGGCCTCCGCCGCCTTCTGCCGTTCCTCGACGGTGGACAACTGGTTTTGCAGACGCTCGGCCTCGCGCTCCCGCATTCGCAGTTCCGCCGCGAGCGCATCCAACCGGGCCTGGCTGACCTGCGTCTGCACCGAGGCGTCGGTGAGCTGCTTCTCCAGGTCAACGATGCTGCGCACGGAGGCATAGACCTGCTCGTCGAGGGCCTTGCGCTCCTGATCCAGCAGGCGGGCCTGCTCCTCGGTCAGCTTCAGATTCTGCTGCAAGGCCCGCAGGCTCGCCTCGCGCTCGGCCAGCAATTGTTCCTGGGTCTTCGCCTGGTCCCGCGTCTGTTCGAGCTGCGACTGGAGTTGTTCGCGGGTCTGCTGCTCCTGCTCGAGGGCGGTTTGCAAAGCGTCCATGAGGTCGTCGCGCGACGTGGTCTGTTCCTCCGCCCGCTCCGGCGCGGGCGGTTGCGACTCGGCGGCTTTGTCAAAGCTGGCCAGCGAGAGCAGGCTCAGCAGCAGGAAGTCGCAGATGACGATGAGGAGCGTCTTGTTCATCAGGGTTTGAACTCAGTTTCGAGAATCAGCCGGCGGCGCAGCGGCCGGACGTGGCAAATTTTCAGCAGGGCCACGAAGATCAGCCCGAAAAGCGTCGAGGCGTAGGCGGACATCAAGCCCACCTGGGTGACGCCAAAGGCGATGATGACGAGCGACAGCACGGTGCCGCCCAGGCCGATGTAGAGGCCCGCGTCAAACATGTTTTCCTCGTTGTCGAGCAGCCGCAGCTTGAGGTCCGAGCTGACGGGCTGCTTGCGGACTTCGGCCACGCGCAGCAGGCAGATGATGTAGAGGATGACCTGGATCACAAAGAAGCCGATCAGGGCGGCGATGGTTAACTGGTTCATAATTTTTTCAAGCGGCTGGGTTACCTGCGCCACCAGCGTGGCATCAACCAAGGGAAATTTCCAGCGCGGCAATGGCACGTCCGGTTGCCGGGTGTCCACGAGGTGCGGCTCGGCCACGGCCATGATCAACAGCAACAACGTAACGGCCACGACGGCCTGTCGCGCAAGGCCATATTCACGCAATTGCAGGGACTGCTCCATCTCCGTGGCCCGCGGGAGGAGCTGCGTGGCGCCGCGTACGAGCAGAAAGCCGCCGACCAGCGCGAACAGGTATTTAAAATAGACGCCGGCCGAGGGCACGCGCTGGGTCATGCCTGCAAAGCCGAAAAAAACGGCGTCAAACGGTGCGTGCGCGGTCAGGACTTCCCGCCGCGGATTGTGTTCGACTTCGACCTGCCGGGCCAGCAGCAGTTCAAACGCCCGGCTGCCCTGGCCCATGGCGAACTCCAGTCCCGACAGGCTGGCAATGCCGAGATTCGTGAGATAAGCCGTCACGGCGGCGGGGGCTTCGGCAAAAATCAGCGCGGAATAGAGCGCGGGCAGGCGGTCACCGGCGCGCTGCAGGAGTTCAACCGTCCGCTCGAGTTCGGTCAGTGACTCGATCCGACGGATCAAAGCAGTCATCTGCACCCAGTTCAACCGCCGGCTCAGGGACAACAAGTCCAGGTAGAACAACTCGATCCGCTGGGTGTCGCGGCCAAGGTTTGCGGCCGCGGCGGCAGCCTCGACCTCCTCGCGCAAGCGGTTGGCGAGATGGTCACCCTGATGCAGCAGACCAGCCATCACGATCGCGGCTTCCAGCGGCTGCCCGGCGGCACCGCCGGCGGGCGGCAGATGAACCGTCTGCTGGAGTTCGCGATTTTTGAGCATCTGCTGGATGCCCGGCCGGCGGGAGTTCGCCAGCACGCCCAGCAAGGTGATCCGGGAGTCGCGCGGCAGGAACAACTGCATCGCGTTGGTCGCCCCGGCGAGCTGCAAGCGGCCGGCCTGGGAGAGAATTTGTTCCAGCAATGGATCCACGCCACCCCGCCCGGCCAGCGTAGGATGGGCGGCGACGAAAGCCGCCACTTGGTTGGCGAGAAAAGGTGCCCGCGCCACTTCAAGCTGGCTCGCGGTGACGGCCAGGAGGGCGGCCGGCCCGGCCTGTTCCAATTCCAGCAGTCCCAGGCCGCGATCCACCAGCGAGGGCGATTCGCGCCCCGCCAGCTTCAACACCTCCGCATCCACGGCCCGCAGGTACGCCGGCATCAACCACGCCGCGAGGAGCAGCACGGTGGCACCAACAAAACAGACGATGACTTTCAGGATTCGCATGCGGTTCGGCCGTGGCCGCATCCGTTCATGGACGCGGACCGCCGGTGGTTTACTCGATATTCGTTGCGGACAAAAGCTCGATTGCATCGGCCCTGCCGCGCAGGGCCACGCCGGAAGGCGCGCTCGAAAAAGATTAATTGGCGTCCGGGCCATACTCTGGTAAGAAACGGCGCATCAAATCGAGTTCGCAATCACCGAGGGCAAGGTGTTCCGCACCGGCAACCCCTTCGCGGCCCCGGTTGCGGTCCAGGTCGGCGGCAGACATCGTTGAATCCATCATGACATGCTCAAGAATTTGACCTTGTTTGGTTCCGAGCTGCTGGCCAACCCGCGGGCAATGGGGGCCGCGTGTCCCAGTTCGCCGCTGCTGGCCCGGCGGATCGCCGCGCTGGTGGGCCGGCCCCGCGATTCCTACGTGCTGGAGCTCGGTGCCGGCACCGGCGCGATCACCGCCGGGCTGTTGCGGCGCGGCCTGCCGATGGAACGCCTGGTCATTTTGGAGCGTTCCCCGGGGATGGTGAAACTGCTCCGCCGCCGGTTTCCGGGGGCACTGGTGGTTGAGGGTGATGCCGCCGACATTCACGCGATTGTTCGCGATGAGTTGCGCCTTGCGACCGCTGACTTCTCGCACATCGTCTCCAGCCTGCCGCTGCGCTCCATTCCGCGGCCCGCCTCGGAGCAGATCGCCACGGCCATCCAGGATTTTCTCTGCCACGGCGCCAAGTTGATTCAATACACGTACGATCTGCGCAAGGGCAGCACCGGGTGGTTTGACCGGCTCGGCCACGTTCACTCGTCGGTCATCTGGTTCAACGTGCCGCCGGCCCGGGTGGACTTGTTCAGCGCGTCCCGGCAGTCGCGCCCGGTGGTCAAGCTGCCTGCGGACCTGCCGGCTGGCCAGACCCTGGCAAATGCGATTCAATAATCCGCCGGCTTGCGCCGGCGGGATGGCCACCGCGGCCGGCGTCGGTATTTCCAACCCTGCCAAGCCAACATGGATTCCCTGGATCCCCGCCCACCTTCCCGCAGCCCGTTTCTCGCTTCCGTCAGCAGTTACTTTGACCGGGCGGCGCAACTGACGCGCCACCCGCCCGGCCTGCTGGCCCAGGTGAAGTGCTGCAACGCGGTTTATCGCATGCGGTTTCCCGTGAAGCGCGACGACGGCGAAATCGAAGTCGTCGAGGCCTATCGCGCCGAGCACAGCCATCACCGGAGCCCGACCAAGGGCGGAATCCGCTTCAGCCTCGACGTGAACCAGGATGAAGTCATCGCCCTGGCCGCGTTGATGACCTACAAGTGCGCGATCGTGGGCGTCCCGTTCGGGGGTGCCAAGGGGGGCGTGCGGGTGGATTCCCACGCGATCTCCCCCGGTTTCCGCGAACGCCTGGTGCGGCGCTACACCGCCGAGCTCTTCAAGAAAAACTTCATCGGCCCGGCGATTGATGTCCCGGCCCCGGATTACGGCACGGGCGAACAGGAAATGGCGTGGATCGCGGATACTTACGCGACCCTCGCCCAGCAGGAATTGCATCCCTACGCCTGCGTCACCGGCAAGCCGCTGTCGCTGCACGGCATTCCCGGCCGCAAGGAAGCGACCGGGCTGGGTGTTTTTTATGGCATCCGCGAGTGTCTGGCGAACGCCGACGACATGCGACCACTCGGGCTGACTCCCGGCGTCGCCGGCAAGCGCGTCATCATCCAGGGACTCGGCAATGTCGGCTATCACGCGGCCAAATTTTTGCAGCGGGAAGGCGACGCCCGGATCATCGCCATCGCCGAGAAGGAAGGCGGCATTCACCAACCTGCAGGGCTCGATGTCGAGGCCGTCTTTCAACATCTGCGGGCGACGGGTTCGATCCTGAACTTTCCCGGTGCGCGCAACGTGGCCACGCCCGGTGAAGTGCTCGAAATGGATTGCGACCTCCTCGTGCCTGCGGCGCTGGAGAACCAGATCACCACGGAGAACGCCGGACGGATTCGAGCAAGGATCATTGCCGAAGCGGCCAATGGACCGATCACGGATGAGGCGGACGAGATTCTACGCCAGCGCGACATCCTCATCATTCCGGACATTTACCTGAACGCCGGCGGGGTCACGGTTTCCTACTTCGAGTGGTTGAAGAACCTCTCGCACGTCAGCTTTGGCCGGATGAGTTCCAAACACGAGACGGTGAACAACCGACTCTTGTTGAACGTCGTCGAAAAATTGACCGGCCGTTCCGTGGACGACGACGAACGCCAGCTCATCCTCAAGGGTCCGCAGGAGATCGACTACGTGTATTCCGCGCTCGGCGACACAATGACTTTCTCCTATCAACGCATTCGTGAAGCGTGGAAAATGCGCGGCCATGCCGATCTCCGCACCACGGCTTTCTATCTCGCGGTGGACCGCATCGCCCGCTCCTACCTCGCGCTCGG
>CAYXDZ010000183.1:0-6799 GCA_964463815.1 uncultured Verrucomicrobiota bacterium
CCTGGCGGTGCAATGAACTGATCGGTGCTCGTGCTCAGGGTCGTCCAAACTCAGATCGGCCAAACTGAAAACTTCCCCCGCCGCCGTAAATCCCCTATTTGCAAAGGCACCATGTGGAATCAAGGGCCAGCTGTCTCCATGACAGGCCAAACCCCAGTCTGGCCTAACATCTGTTCGGCCGCGCAATGAACATCTTCGTGCTATCTGCTATCGCCTCGCCCGTCGCTGGCGCGGTCGCAGGCGGTGTGGCTGTCAATGCTCCGGGCATTGGTTGGCTGACACTCGGCATTGCCCTGGGGTTGGTTATCGGTCTCGCGCTGTACTTCTCGGCTATCGTAATCAGCGGCTGGTTAGGGCGGTTTTGCACAGCGGAGAAGCTGAACCCTCTTCAGTGGCTTGCTTCGTTGTCGGCGGTGTTGCTACCCATGGCATCGCCGTTCGCGGCTTGGGCGCTTTCCTTTGTTGTTGTTACCAGAGTGATACACCTGTGAATCCAATGCCGAAACAGACGCTGGAGCAGAACAGCCGCCCCGCTTCTCCGCTCGATGTGCAGCGGCAATTCGAACGCGCCGTTCAAGCCCAACCTTGCGTTTCCGACGGTGGTCGCTAGGGCGTTAGGCGCATTTGCATGTCACGCTACTACCAGACCGTTTGCCGGACAGAGGACGAGGCGTGCGCAGCGTTTCATGCCGCGGATCGCGTCTTCGTTAGCATCAAGGAGGTTACTAGTTACGGGCGGAAGCGATATGCGGAGTCATTGCTGTGGCGCTTCGATCACGAGCTGCCTGTCGTTGAACGGATGCTCGCCGCTTTGAGAGAGACAGGGCTGTTCACCGAGGTTCGAGAGATTTCGGGGGAATTTTTCTGGAACACGAGATCGTATGCGGTGTGATGCGCGACGCCGGTGGAGCCGGGCCAGCTCCAGCGGCACGCCGGCCGCGTGTTTCCCGAGGTCAACCCCGCCTGGCCACCTGCTGAAATCTAGGTGCTGGCGCATTTTCGGACGCCCCCATTCGTCTCGCTGGCGCTTCGACGGGAGTTACGGCGGACCGGCAGGTCCGCCCTACCAAAGTAGGTAGGGCGGTGCTGCCGCGCCGCCGTCACTTCGGCCGCGTAACGAGCGCAGCGACGTTCGCGGCTTCGCCAGCAGCCGGGGCAGAATGAATTCGCACCCGCAAGGGACGTGAGTGCAATTGACGGCTGAGGGCGAATCCCGTCTCGACTTGCCGCGCGGCGCTCCGTAAACGGTGCCTGTGCCGGACGCCCATTCCTGGATCTTTGCCGCCATCGGCGTGCTGTTCATCGGCCTGTCCAAGGCCGGCTTCGGCGGCGGGTTGGGCATGCTCACCACGCCGCTGTGCGCGCTCGCGTTCGGGCCCAAGGCCGGTGTCGGCATCCTGCTTCCGCTGCTCTGCGCGGGCGACGCCTTCTCGATGGCGCATTACTGGGGCAAGTGGGACCGGCGCAACCTCAAGTTCCTGCTGCCCGGCGTCGCGCTCGGCGTGGTGGTCGGCGTGCAGTTGATCGGCCTGTTCTCCACGCGCCAGTTCAACATCGTGATCGGCGTGCTGGCGGTGAGCTTTGTGGTGTTTCAATTCCTCAAGGACACCATCTTCCGGGCGGAAGGCACGTTCACTCCGAATCACCGTATCGGTGTGCCGTTTGGGATCGGGGCGGGCGTGACCTCGACCTTCGCGCACGGGGCGGGGCCGGTGGTGAGCATGTTTCTCATTCCGCAACGGCTGCCCAAGGAACTCTTTGTCGGCACCAACGTGCTGATCTTTTTCTGGATCAACTGGATCAAGATGCCGTTCTTCATCGTCGATCAAACGCTGCTCGACGTGCCGCTGCTTGCGCCGGAGGCGATCATCACGTGGGCCACGCTCAAGGTGTCCTTGCTCTACCTGCCGTTGGTGCCGCTCGGCGTGTGGCTGGGCGTGTGGTTGAACCGGCGCATTCCCGAGAAGTTGTTCCAACGATTTGTATACGCCTTCACGCTCCTGGCCGGCATCCAGTTGATCGCCAATTTCGATCTGGTTGGCTGGCTGCGGTGAGCCGGGGAGGGTGACGGAGATTGGAGATTGGAGTCTGGCGTCTTCCGCTTGAAAGCTGGGCAAACGGCTTCAGCCCTGTCATAAGTCCGCCATGTCCACTCGCCTTCTTGCCGTGTTGCTGGGCGGTTGCTTTGCCCTGGCGGCCGCCGATTTTTCCACCGTGCCCGGCACGATCATCACGCACCAGCCGGCCAGCACCGGCATCTTTCTCGGTTCACCCGGCCTCGCCGTGCTGCCCGACGGCACGTACCTCGCCAAGTGCGATGAGTTCGGCCCGCAGTCCACCGAGAACTCCGTCGCCGTCACGCGCGTTTATCGCTCGCGTGATCGCGGGCAGACCTGGGCGCACGTCGTCACCGTCAGCCCGATGTATTGGGCGAGCATCTTCACCCAGCGTGACGCGGTGTATCTGCTCGGCAACGCGAAGCAGAACGGAGACATCGTGATCATGCGCTCGACCGATGGCGGCACGACCTGGACTTCGCCCAAAGATGATCAAATGGGCCTGCTGTTTCCCGGTCGGTTTCACTGCGCGCCCGTGCCGGTGATCGAGCACCAGGGCCGGCTCTGGCGCGCGATGGAGGACACCGACGCCGGCGGCAATTGGGGCAAACACTTCCGCGCCCGCGTCATGTCGGCACCGCTCGGGGCCGATCTGCTGGCGGCACGCAACTGGACATTGAGCGAGCCCGTCGCGCCGGACTTCAACTGGCTCGACGGCCAGTTCGGCGGCTGGCTCGAAGGCAATGTCGTCTTCGCGCCCGGCGGTGAATTGCTGAACCTGATGCGGGTCCATCATGTCCCGGCCGGGGGCAAGGCGGCCGTGCTCCGGGTGAATTCCGACGGCAAGTCGCTCGCGTTCGACGGAGCGCGGGACTTCATCGACTTTCCCGGGGGCGCGAAGAAGTTTCAGATTCGCTGGGATGAAGTTGGCAAATGTTACTGGGCGCTGGCGAACTGGGTGCCACCCAGCCAGGCCCATAAGGCAAACGCCGACAAGATTCGCAACACGCTCGCGCTCCTGCGCTCGACCGATCTGCGCAGTTGGGAGGTGCGTTGCGCGTTGATCCATCATCCCGACCAAGCGAAGCACGGTTACCAGTATCCGGACTTCCTCATCGAAGGCGACGACCTGATCGCCATGGTGCGGACCGCCCACGACGACGGCCTGGGCGGTGCCCGCAATCAGCATGATGCGAACTTCATGACGTTCCATCGCTGGCCGAATTTCCGGCAACTTACCGCGGCCGATTCCGTGCCGGCTTTGCGCGAGGAAGTCAGACAGGCTGCCGGGTCCGGGCTGCGGCTCCGTCGCGACGGGCATTGGCTGGTGATCGCCGGTGCGCAGATTCCCGGCGGTGAGATTCGCATCAACTACCTCGAATCCTATTGCCGTGCGAACTCGACCGACGCGGACTGGGTGCAGCACACGGTCATCCGTCATCGCAACGAGCTGGTTTCCGCCAGCCCGGATGGTCGGGAAATCCGGCTGCGCGACACGCTCGCCGACGGCGTCGTGGTGAACCACCTCATTACGGCCGGAGTGGACGTCGTGACGTTTGAGCTCGTCGCGCACAATCCGACTGACCGGCGCTCCGAAGCCCATTGGGCGCAACCATGCGTGCGCCTTGGCGCGTTCACCGGCTTTGACGTAGATCACTCGAAGGGCGATCTCAATGACTACTTGTCGAAGTGCTTCATCTTCTTGCCGGGTGCTGCCGAGACCTCGGGCGACAGGAGTCCCGCCCTTCCGATGTTGACGCGAATGCCGACGCCGGTTTGGGAAACGAAGGCGCGCTACACACCCGGTCAGGTCTGGGCGGCACCCGGAGTGCCGCGTGCTGACGTGAATCCGCGCCCGCTTAATCCGCAAACCCCGGCCAACGGTTTGATCGGCTGCTTCAGCGGCGACGAAACCATGATCTTCGCGACGGCGTGGGAGCCGTATCAGGAATTGTTTCAAGGGGTCGCCCGCTGCCTGCACAGCGACTTCCGGCTCGGCGGTTTGGAGGCGGGCGAAACGAAGCGCATCAAAGGAAAGATCTATGTTGTGCCGAATGATGTCACGGCGCTCCTGGCGCGTTACGGCCGGGATTTTCCCGACGCTTCCCGCCCTTGAAGGTGGTTCCTCCACGACCACCGCTGCAACAACCAAGACCACTTGCTGCCGATACGTCGTCGGTGGCAAATGCTTGCGCACCGCGCATATTCTCCGGTCAGCGCGTTGAAACCCAGGTGCTTCGATGCATCGCCGGGTGTCGCTCTTGGGTGGCGTCATCCGTGCTGAAAGGACGGTGCATGAAATCAAATTCTCTCATCGCCACGGCAGTGATGGTAGGCGCGGCTGGAGCGGCCGTCGCTCAGGAACCAACCGGCACCCCGGCGAACACCGCGACCATGACGACGCCCTCGCTCACGCTTGAGCCGGTTTCAGAAGCCGGTTATGAAGGTCGCCGATTCGGAGCTGGGTTGATGCTGGGCGAACCCACCGGGGCATCGTTGAAGTACTGGCTCACGGAACGCGGTGCCCTCGACGCGGGTCTGGGGTGGTCCTTTCACGATGACAGCGACTTTCATCTGCACGCGGACTATCTCCATCACCTGTTCGATCTGATCCCGGTGGATGCCGGCCGGTTGCCCGTCTATTTCGGCGGCGGTCTGCGGGTGAAGTTCCGGGATAACCAGGATGATCTGTTCGGCTTTCGCGCGGTGGCCGGCTTGAGTTACCTGTTCGAGAACCGGCCGATTGATGTGTTTCTGGAAGCCGGGCCGGTGCTGGACGTGGCTCCGAACACCAAGCTCCGTTTCACCGCCGCCATCGGCGCGCGCTACTGGTTCTGAAACTTCCCCGGTTTCTCCCTCCCCACGCCTGACGATCTCGGTCGTCCGGCGTTTCTTTTTCGATCACACAACTCCACGCCTCTTAGGAATTTGTCCCGGTGCCGGACCATTGGGAAACCAGTTCGGGAAACCGGCACTGCTCACAAATCGCGTTTGAGTGATCGCAGAAGTCGCGCACGATCTGGAGCAAACCCTGTTGATCCGCGGCCGTCTTCAGCGCGTTGCGACGCGGCCGGCCGAGCAGTCGTTCGCGCGCCAGACGCAACACGGAATTGTCCTCCGCGGCTGGCCAGACAAACCACATGCGCTGCGCCAGCGCCAACCACTGGTCATTCCGGCCCTCGCGCGCCCGGACGAAGAACCACGGCAGGATCACATTGACCGCGAGGTCGGTGAGCCGCGTCGGGCCGAGCAACGGCTGGGCGGCGGTCATCGGTTTCGAGCGCAACGTCCAGTGGCGCGACCAAAAATCATCCGCACCGGGATCGAGTGTGGCCAGGAGCGACGCCGTGATTTCCGCCAGCTTGAACGGTCGCGATTCGTCACGACTTGTTTGAGCGAGCCTGGCAAACCAGGTCTCCAGCCGCTTGAAAAAGTCACCGTCTGCGAGCCAGTGCGCCGCGAGCGCAAGCCGGCGTTGCGGGTGGTTCGCGGGCCGAATCCCGGCCAGCCGCCAGAGTTTGGGCGGCAGGATCAAGGATGCGAGTGGATCTCGCTCACGCCACCAGATGTCCCAAACGCGACGCACATAATCGCCCGTGCCGCCGGTGGTGCGTTTCACCTCGGCAGGGAGCAGACCGCAGGTGCCGAGCAACAACGCCTGCCAGTGAAGCGGGCTGGCGACCCGGCCGCCGGCCGCGAGAACTTCCCGCAAGCGCGGACTGATTTCCCCGAGTCGCTGCATCGGCCAGGAGTTGTGCTTGTAGCCGAGCGCACGCAAGAGTCCTTCGACCAAGGCCAGTTCCCAGCCGACTTGTCGCGCCCGCGCCCGCAGTTGACTGGCCCGCGCCTCCAGCCGGACACGCGCGGCCTCGCGCAGGAGGGTTTGCAATTGCGGGAGGTCGAGGGCTTGGAGCGGCGCGCGACAAAGCCCCTGTTGTTCCGCGCTCAACGGGGGCGGCAATTCGCCCTCCAGCAAGCCATGAAGTTCCGCAAGGGGCGCGTCGAGCCGGTCGCGGATGACGAGGGTGGGGAGCTTGGTTGGCGTTCGTGACGGTTGATCCCAGACCACGTGGAGCACGACATTGGCAAACGCCGGATTCCGATCGTGTCCATGCGAACGCCAGCCTTCACTGCGCAGATCCACTTCGATGTCGCCCACGCGGGCGGGCTCGCCGGCAAACTGCACCACGCTTCCGCGAAAGTCCGGCCCGGCCTCGCGATTCCAAAAACCGGGATGCAGGATGTGAACGGTGCGCCCGTCGCCGGTTAGCAGCTCATCCCGCCGCAAACGCTGGCGCGACCAGATGGCCTGGACCAACCGCTCCGGCGGAGTGCCGTCGGCCGATTCGCGCAAGGCGGCCGGTGAACCGTGCGCGCGCCGCCACCGCTCGTAAAAATTGGAAAGCTCCGAAATCACCTTGCGTCAGCTTGACCGGATTCGTCGGTGGTCTGTCAAGCGCGCGGCTGGTCGCGGAGGGGTTGAAGTGGTGGTCCGTGCCGTGTCCTAGGAACCGGAAAGGCGGATTCATCCGCCCATTTTCGGATTTCGTTACGATGGCGGGGCGGAAGAATCCGCCTTTCCGTTCAGGGCCCAAAGGCTCGACCAAATGCTGGCTCGGTGGAAATTCCTCCGTGCCGAAAACGGGTTCGGATTGTCTCAATGCCAGACCGGCAAACCTCCCGGCCGCCGCCGTTGACAATTCGCGCCCCGTTTTTGAAGCTCCCATTCACGCCATGAGTTT
>CAYXDZ010000184.1:0-6798 GCA_964463815.1 uncultured Verrucomicrobiota bacterium
ATCAGTTTCGGCCTGGCGGAGTTGGACGCCATGGTCACCGAACTCACCGCCCGCGGACGCACCTTGCCTCCCGGAAAACGCGCAAACCCCGGCGTTACGAAAACACGATGAACCCGCCCACCCCCTCCCCCTTCATCAAATGGTTTGCCGACATCACGATTGATGATGTCCCGTTGGTCGGCGGCAAAAATGCGTCGCTCGGCGAGATGGTCCGTGAACTCGCGCGCAAGGGCGTGAAAGTGCCCGACGGCTTTGCCATCACCGCCGAGGCGTTCCGCCATTTCATCCGCGAGGCCGGCCTCGACGAACGCATCCGGGCAACGCTCGCCGACCTCGACACCCATGACCTGGTGAACTTGAGCGAGCGCGGCCAGTCCGTGCGCCAGGCGATCCTCAACGCCACCCTGCCGGCCGATTTGCAGGCGCTCATTGTCGAGGCGTATCGCCAGCTACAGGGGCGGAGCACGACCGCGCTGGATGTCGCGGTACGCTCTTCCGCCACCGCCGAGGATCTGCCCGACGCGAGCTTTGCCGGGCAGCAGGAAACCTATCTGAACGTCCACGGCGCCGGGGCACTGTTGGAGACGTGCAAACGCTGCTTTGCCTCGCTCTTCACCGACCGCGCCATCAGCTACCGTGTGGACAAGGGCTTCGAGCATTTCAAGGTCGCGCTCAGCATCGGCGTGCAGCGCATGGTGCGCTCCGACCTCGCCTGCTCGGGGGTCATGTTCACCATCGACACCGAGAGCGGTTTCCGCGAGGCCGTGATGATCAGCGCCGCCTACGGCCTCGGCGAAAATGTGGTGCAGGGCTCCGTCACGCCGGACGAGTATCTCGTTTTCAAACCCACGCTGAAGACCGGCCACCGTCCCGTGCTGCAAAAATCCGTCGGCAGCAAGGAGTTCAAACTCATCTACGACCCGGGCGGCGGGAAGATGGTGAAGAACGTGCCCGTCGCGCCGGGTGATCGCGCGAAGCTCGCGCTCACCGACGACGAGGTGCTCCAACTCGCGCGCTGGGCCTGCCTCGTCGAAGATCATTACTCCGCCAAACGCGGCCAGCCGGCGCCGATGGATCTGGAATGGGCCAAGGACGGGCTCACCGGCGAATTGTTCATCGTGCAGGCCCGGCCGGAGACGGTGCAATCGCGCAGGAATCTCGACGTGTTGGAAGCCTATGTTTTGAACCGGCGCAGCACGGTACTGGCTCGCGGGCGGAGCGTCGGTTCCAAAATTGCCACGGGCCGCGTGCGCGTCATCCAGAGCGTGGCGCACATCGGCCGCTTTCAGCCAGGCGAGGTGCTCGTGACCGACAAGACCGATCCCGACTGGCAGCCAATCATGAAGCAGGCCGCCGCCATCATCACCAATCGCGGGGGGCGCACCTGCCATGCCGCCATCGTCAGCCGCGAACTCGGCGTGCCGGCCATCGTCGGCACCGAGCACGGCACCGCAGTGCTCAAGGACGGCCAGGAGGTCACGGTGAGCTGCGCCGAAGGCGACACCGGCCTGGTCTATGAAGGCGCGCTGCCCTTTGAAGTGAAGCGCACCGACCTCAAGTCCCTCGGCCGGCCGCGCACGAAGGTGATGATGAATCTCGCCAATCCCGAGGAAGCCTTCGCGCTCTCCTTCATCCCGAATGACGGCGTCGGCCTGGCGCGGATGGAATTCATCATCAGCACCTCCATCCAGATTCACCCGCTCGCGTTGATCGACTTCGCACAACTCGCGGATGCCGCCGCCCAAGCCGAAATCGAAAAGCTCACCGCCGGCTACGCGGACAAGCCGCAGTTCTTCGTGGACAAGCTCGCCCAGGGCGTCGCGATGATCGCCGCCGCGTTTTATCCCAAGGAGGTGATCCTCCGCCTGAGCGACTTCAAGACGAACGAATACGCGAATCTCATCGGCGGCCGGGCTTACGAACCGGCCGAGGAGAATCCGATGATCGGGTTTCGCGGCGCGAGCCGCTACTACCATCCGCGCTACCAGGCCGGGTTCGCGCTCGAGTGCCGCGCGATGAAAAAGGTCCGCGACGAAATGGGCCTGACCAATCTCAAACTCATGATCCCCTTCTGCCGAACCCTCGAGGAAGGCCGGCGCGTGCAGAAGGAGCTGGCGAAGCACGGACTCCAGCGCGGTGAAAACGAACTGGAGCTGTACGTCATGTGCGAGATTCCGAGCAACGTGATCCTCGCCGGGGAATTCTGCGACCTTTTCGACGGCTTCAGCATCGGCTCGAACGACCTCACCCAACTCATCCTCGGAGTGGACCGCGACAGCGAGATCGTCGCGCCGATCTTTGACGAACGGAATGCGGCGGTGAAGCAGATGATCGCCCAGGTCATCGCCGTCTGCCGGAGCAAGGGCCGCAAGATCGGCATCTGCGGCCAGGCGCCGAGCGATTATCCCGAGTTCGCGCAGTTCCTCGTCGAGCAGGGCATCGACAGCATCTCGCTGAATCCCGACACCGTGCTGAAGACGACGCTGGCGATTCTGGAGCAGGAGAAGAAACTGCCGAAATGATGCCGGGGTTCCATTTGCCCCGGCCGGGCTGGCGGGTGGAGCGAAGGCTCAGCCTTCCAGCGCGGCGGTGTATTGACCGGACCGGGCCGCGCCATTGCAGCGCGCCCGATGAAGCAAGACCTGTTGCGCGGCGGCGGCCTGGCCGGGTTTGCCCTGCCAGGCCTTGAGGGCGGGCGCCTGCAACGCGCGGCCGAAGGAGAAGCTGAGTTCCCACGGGGCGGAGCCAAGCTGGTTCAGCGCGTTGAGATGTTCGGTGGCGAGCACGTCGCTCTGGCCGCCGGACAGGAACACGAGCCCCGGCACGGCGGCCGGCACCCCGCGCTTCAGGCAGCGCAAGGTTTGTTCCGCGACCTCCGCAACGCTCGCCGGCTCCGGACATTCCTTCCCGGCCAGTACCATGTTCGGCTTGAGCAACATGGCCTCGAGGCGCACGCGATGCTCGACCAACGCCGCGAAGACTTCATGCAGCGCCGCCTCGGTCACTTCAAAGTGCCGGGCAATCGTGTGACTGCCATCCATCAATACCTCCGGTTCGACCACCGGCACGAGGCCCGCCTCCTGACTCAACGCGGCGAACCGGGCCAGTAGGTGCGCGTGCGTGGCGAGGCACGTCCGGCTGGGAAGGCCGTCACCGATCGCGATCACGGCCCGCCATTTGGTAAAGCGCGCGCCGAGCTGCGCGTATTCGGCGAGTCGTTCACGCAGGCCGTCAAGACCCTCAGTCACTTTGTCGCCGGGAAAACCCGCGAGCGGCTGAACCCCCTTGTCCACCTTGATGCCGGGGAGGATGCCCTGCCGTCGAAGCACCTCGACGAAGGAAGTTCCATCGGCCGCCTGCTGACGAATCGTTTCATCGAACAGGATGACGCCGCTGATGGATTCGCCCAAGCCCGGCGCGGTGAAGAGAATTTCCCGATAAGTGCGGCGGCTCTCTTCCGTCGCTTCCACGCCGATGGACTTGAAGCGTTTGGCGATCGTGCCGTGGCTTTCGTCGGCGGCGAGAATGCCCTTGCCCGGTGCGACGAGCGCCCGGGCGGTGGTTTCCAGCTCGGTGAGGTTCATAAGATCCCAATTGGATGGCGCGACTATGCGCTCAACGCAGAGTGAGTCTCGCAGAGAATGTTTCGTTGGCTGTTCACCATTTGTCTTTGGCTGCGCATGGCTTGTCGGGGCCGGCTGCCGATCCGCCTCCGGGATCGCAACAAATGCGCGATCAATGGCAGGAGCCGGGAAGCGGCTGGCAGTTGTTACGGGTCGATTGTAACCAATGAACGACCGCGCCATCGCTTACTTTTCAATGGAGATCGCCCTGAGCCCCGAGATGCCGACCTATGCCGGCGGGTTGGGCGTCCTCGCCGGCGATACGGTGATGGCGGCCGCGGATCAGGGGTTGCCCTTGCTCGCGGTCAGCCTGCTGCATCGCAAGGGTTACCTCCACCAGCGATTCGATGCCAGCGGCTGGCAGCGGGAAGAGCCGGTGGACTGGAAGATCGAGGAGCATCTGGAGGAACTGCCCCATCGGGTGAGCATCGCCATCGAGGGCCGGGCGGTCGCAGTCCGGGCCTGGAAACGGGAGGTCACAGGCATCGGCGGAGCGACAGTCCCGGTGTTGTTCCTGGATACGGATTTGCCCGAGAACAAGCCGTGGGACCGGACGCTGACCCATTATCTGTATGGCGGTGACGCGTTCTATCGCATCTGCCAGGAGATGGTGCTGGGCATCGGGGGCATCCGCATGCTGCGTGCCCTCGGCTTCACCCACCTCAACCGCT
This sequence comes from uncultured Verrucomicrobiota bacterium, assembly GCA_964463815.1. GTDB lineage: Bacteria > Verrucomicrobiota > Verrucomicrobiia > Limisphaerales > RI-55 > RI-55. The sequence goes on from CAYXDZ010000184.1 coordinate 4,295, forward strand.
ATCACATGAACGAGGGGCACGCCGCCCTGCTGGGGCTGGAGCTGCTGGACGAATGCGCGCGGGCCGCGGGCCGGCCCACGTTCTCTCCCGAAGATGTGGAGAACGTCCGTGCCCAGTGTGTCTTCACCACGCATACGCCCATCGAGGCGGGGCACGACAAGTTCCCGATAGAACTGGCGCGCCGGGTCCTAGGACGGCCTGAACTTGCGGAGATGAAGGATGTGTTCTGCTGCGACCACCAACTGAACATGACCTACCTGGCGCTCAATCTGAGCCACTACGTCAACGGCGTTGCCAAGAGCCATGCGCGCACGTCCCAGCTCATGTTCGCGCGTTACCAGGTGGATGCGATCACCAACGGCGTACATGCCGGCACCTGGACCTCGGCCCCCTTTCGCGCGCTCTTCGACCGCTATATTCCCGGCTGGTGCCAGGACAACTTCAGCCTCCGGTTCGCGCACGGCCTGCCCGACCACGAGGTCTGGTCCGCGCATCAGGAGGCGAAGCGCAAACTGATCGACCGGGTGAATGCCGAGGCATCAGCGGGCATGGACCCGGACACGATTACCATTGGTTTTGCCCGGCGCGCCACGTCGTACAAGCGGGCTGACATGCTGGTCAGCGACGTCGAGCGATTGAAGGGTATTGCGACGCGCGCCGGCCGGATTCAAATCATCTACGGCGGCAAGGCCCATCCCAACGACCAAACGGGCAAGGAACTCATCCAGCGCATCATCCAAACCGCCGACTCCTTGCGACCGGAAGTCCGCCTGGTTTACCTCGCCAACTACGACCTCAGCCTCGCCCGACTGCTCACAGCCGGCGTGGATCTCTGGCTGAACACGCCCGAACCGCCGCTGGAAGCTTCCGGCACGAGCGGCATGAAAGCGGCCCTGAACGGCGTCCCCAGCCTGAGTGTCCTCGACGGTTGGTGGATCGAGGGCTGGATCGAGGATCAAACCGGGTGGTCCATTGGCGAACGACACAACGGCAACGACTCTTACGCCACCCGCTACCAACACGACGCGGACTCGCTTTATCAGAAGCTGGAACACGTGATCCTGCCGCGGTTCTACCAGGAGCGGGCGCGCTACATCGAGATCATGCGCCACTGCATCTCTTTGAACGGTTCGTTCTTCAACACGCAGCGCATGCTGCAACAGTATGTGACCAAGGCCTACCTCCTGTGAGGCGGCCCGCCAATCGCCAGTGAGCCTTGGGCAATCCTTGCATGGCGGCAACTTGACATCCGGTGGTTGGTGGTTGCGGGCGGGCGCGACCCTCCGGGGTTTGCCGTTGCGGCCATGCGCGATAGGTTATTCCATGCCCACGCAGACCAAAGACGAATCGTTGAACCAGGAACGACTCCTGCCGTTCCTGTTGAATCCTCATTCCTACCCGCACCGGCCGCGCACGGTACGCCTGGTGCAGACGCATGCCTCCTTCGTGTTCATCGCGCCGCCGTACGTTTACAAGGTAAAAAAGCCGGTGAACTTCGGTTTCCTGGACTTCTCCACGCTGGAAAAGCGGCGGCACTTCTGCGAACGCGAAGTCCTCCTCAACCGCCGGCTGTCGCCGCGCATCTACCTGGGCGTCGTGCCCATCGCCACCCGCCAGGGACGCTTCGTTTTCGGAGCGGGCGACGAGGTGATCGAATACGCCGTTCACATGCGCAAGTTGTCCGCCGGTCGCTTTCTCGATCAACTGGTGGCGCGGAACCGGGTTGGGCCGGGCGATCTGGACCGCATTGCCCGGGTGCTGCAGGAGTTCTATGACGCGCAGCAGCCGACCGGGGACATCGAGGCCTGGGGCGGGGTCGAGCGGCTGCGGATCAGCACCGACGAGAACTTCCGCCAGACCCGGGAATTTGTCGGGCACACCCTGAGCCGTCCGGCCTTCGACACGATCCGCGATTACACCGACCGGTTCTACGCGCGGCACCAAAGGCTCTTCGCCGCGCGCATCCGGGAACGCCGCATCCGCGATTGCCACGGCGACCTGCACCTCGAGCACATCCATATCACGCCCCGCGCGCTCCACATCTATGACTGCATCGAGTTCAACGACCGCTTCCGCTACGTCGATGTGGCCAACGACGCCGCCTTCCTCGCCATGGACCTCGACTACGAAGGCCGGCCCGATCTGGCGCGACATTTCGCCACCCGGATGGCGGCCGCGCTCAATGACGACGGGATGCCGCGCCTGATGGATTTCTACAAGTGCTATCGCGCGTACGTGCGGGGCAAGATCGAGAGCCTGCACAGTTGGGCGCACGCCGCACCGGAGGAGGAACGCCAGGCGGCGGCGGATCGGGCGCGTGGTTACTTCCGGCTCGCGCTGCAATACGCCGTGGCCGGTTCGCAACCCCTGGTACTCGCGGTGATGGGCCGCATCGCCTCCGGTAAAAGCACGCTCGCCCGCGCCTTGGGCAGGGAGCTGGGCTGGGAGGTTTACTCCTCCGACTACGCGCGCAAGCGGATGGCGGGATTTCCACTTTATGAACG